>JBKOWC010000068.1:0-6216 GCA_046724215.1 Pseudomonadota bacterium
GCCGATGGCGCCCCCGTCGTCGCCGTAGGAGAGGACGCAGGTCGGGCTGGCATGGATGCCGAGCTTGTGCTCGAGGCTGACGGTGCGGACGTCGTTGCGCGGGCCGAGCGATCCGTCCGCATTGACGAGGAACTTCGGCACGATGAAGAGCGAGATCCCCTTGGAGCTCGGAGGCGCGTCGGGCGTGCGCGCGAGCACCATGTGCACGATCTGCTGCGTCCAGTCGTGGTCGCCGTAGGTGATGAAGATCTTCTGTCCGGTGATGCGATAGTGCTCGCCATCCCTGGCGGCGCGCGTGCGCACGGCGCCGACGTCCGAACCTGCCTGCGGCTCCGTCAGGTTCATGGTTCCGGTCCAGCGGCCATGGATCAGGTTCGGCAGATAGGTCCGCTTCTGCGCGTCGCTGCCGTGGGCCTGCAGCAGCTCGACGGCGCCCTGGGTCAGCAGAGGGCAGAGGCTGAAGGCCATATTGGCCGACGTCATCATCTCCTGCGCCGCGGCCGCCATGGCCCAGGGGAGGCCTTGGCCGCCGTAGTCCGGGTCGAATGGCATGCTGTTCCAGCCCGCTTCCGTGAACTTGGCATAGGCGTCGCGAAATCCTTCGGGTGTGCGCACGACGCCGTTCTCGAGGCGTGCACCCTGTTCGTCGCCGATGCGATTGAGCGAGGCCAGCACGCCGCTGGCGAACTTGCCGGCCTCCTCGAGCACGGACCGCACGAGGTCCGGCGTCGCGTCGCCATAGCCGGGCAGGCCGGCGATCGCGTCGATACCTGCGATCTCCTCCAGAACAAACAGCCAGTCGCGGATCGGAGCAGTGTAGGTCATGGTCGCCCCGTCAGACGACCTTGCCTGGGTTCATGATGCCGTCGGGATCCAGCGCTCGCTTGATCCGGCGCATGAGTTCGATCTCGACGGTCGGCTTGTAGCGGCCGATGTCGTCGCGGCGGAGGCGGCCGACACCGTGCTCCGCGCTGATGCTGCCGCCATGCGCATGCACGATGTCGTGGACGATGCGACTGAGCGCGACACGGCGCGCCAGGAAATCGTCATCCGCCATGTCCTCCGGCCGATAGAGATTGAAATGGATGTTGCCGTCGCCGACATGGCCGAACGGCACGACGCGGACACCGGGCTGCGTCTCCGCGACCGCGGCGATCGCCTCCTCGATGAAGGCGGGCACGCGCGACACCGGGACGGCGATGTCGTGCTTGATGCTGGCGCCGGCGAATTTCTGCAGCTCGACCACCGCCTCGCGCACGAACCACAGCCGCCGCGCCTGCTCCTCGCTTTCGGCGATCGTCGCGTCGGCGACGAGCCCGGCCTCGAGCGCGGCGGCGATGGCGGCTTCGAGCGCCCCGCGCAGGCCGCTCGCGAGCGTGGGTGCGCCGAGCTCGATCAGTGCATAGTAGTTCCGCCGTTCCTGCAGCGGGTCGACGACCCCGTCGATATAGCGCCGCCCCAGCTCGATGCCGATGCGCGGGATCAGCTCGAAGCTCGTGACCGTGTCGCCGCTCGCCGCGCGGCAGCGCTCGAGCAGCTCGATCGCTGCGTCGAGATCGCGCACGGCGGCAAAGGCCGTGATGCGCTCCAGAGGCTTGGGAAACAGCTTGAGGACGGCCGCCGTGATGATGCCGAGGGTGCCCTCGGAGCCGATGAAGATCTGCTTCAGGTCGTAGCCGGTGTTGTCCTTGCGTAGCGCGCGCAAACCCTCCCAGACACGCCCGTCCGGCAGCACGACCTCGAGGCCGAGCACGAGGTCGCGCGCATTGCCGTAGCGCAGCACCGCGATGCCGCCGGCATTGGTCGCCAGGTTGCCGCCGATCTGGCAACTGCCCTCGGCCGCCAGGCTGAGCGGGAACAGCCGGTCCGCATCGCTGGCCGCCATCTGTACCTGCTGCAGCGTACAGCCGGCCTCGACGGTGATCGTATGGTTCGACGGATCGATGGCGCGGACGCGATTCATGCGCGCGAGACCGAGAAGAATCTCGCCGCCCTCCGGCGACGGCGTTGCGCCGCCGCAGAGGCCCGTGTTGCCGCCCTGCGGCACGAGCGGGACGCGCGCCGCGGCGCACAGGCGGACGACCTCCGCCGTCTCCGCGGTCGACGCCGGCAGGACCAGGAGCGGCGTCGTGCCGCGAAACTGCCGACGCCAATCGACGAGCAGAGGCGCCAGCGACTCCGGATCGTCACGCCAGCCCTTGGGCCCGACGACCGTCTTGATGCTGGAGATCAGCGCCGCAGGCACGGACCGCGCGGCGGGATTTTGATGATCGTTCATCGCCGGCGACCCTAGCGCGACTGGCCCTCGCGCGACAGTCCCGCGAGTTAGCCCGCCCGCGGCGCCGCGGCACGGCGCAGGCGGTCGTTGATCGCGCGGCCGAGCCCGGCCTCGGGGATCGGCATCACCGCGATGCCGGCGAGGCCCGGCCGATCGAGCGACCGCAGCATCGCGAAGAGGTTCGCAGCGGCCTCGACGACGTCCCCGCCAGGACTGAGGTTCTCGCAAGCCGCGGCGCCGCCGGGAATGTCGGGGCCGAAGGCCAGCAACGCCTCGCCGGGCCGCAGGGCGGTCGCGTCCAGCCGGAGGGGAAGGTCGGGCGCGTAGTGGCTCGCCAGCATGCCCGGCGATTTGAACCGGGCAGGGGTCGCCTCTGAGCGCGCTAGCGGGCCCACCAGCGCCGCGATCCGCTCTTCCGCAATGCCGCCCGGACGCAGCAGGACGGCCGCCTCGCCGGTCAGATCGACGACGGTCGATTCAATCCCGATCGGGCAGGGCCCGCCGTCGAGGATCATCGCAACCTTGCCGCCGAGCGACCGGGCCACGTGGTCCGCCGTCGTCGGGCTGAGCTTGCCGGAGGCGTTCGCGCTCGGCGCAGCGATCGGCAGCGCACACGCCTCGAGCAGCGCCCGCGCGACCGCGTGACCGGGCACGCGCACGGCCAGACTCGGCAGTCCGGCGCTGGCCAGCAGCGAGACCCGGCTGTCCGGCCGTCGCGGCAACACCAAGGTCAGCGCGCCGGGCCAGAACGCCTCGGCGAGGATGTCGGCGCGCCGATCGAACGTCGCATGGGCCCGCGCCCGCACGGCGTCAGCAAAATGCACGATCAGCGGATTGAAGCGCGGCCGCGCCTTGACGGCGAAGATGCGGGCGACCGCGCCGTCGTTCGTCGCGTCGCCGCCAAGGCCGTACACGGTTTCGGTCGGGAAGGCGACGAGCTCTCCGGCGGCGAGCCGGCGCGCTGCGGCCGCAGTATTCTCGGGACTGGCCGGTACGATGCCGGTCGCCGCTCCGACGTCCGCGCCGCGGCTGGTGATGACAGACATGCAGCGGCGATAACATGGCGGCCTGCGCCTGGCAAACGGCGGCGCCTCGCCGAAAACAATAGGAGCCGCTCATTCAAGAGTCGGCTCCCGTTGTTTCACTCGTTGGCATGTCCCATCCGCGGTAATGGGAACTTGCCCGAGTCACCGCATAGGGTTTGCGGCGGCTATGTAAGTGGTCGCCGAAGCGGCCACAGCGATGATGTAGTGCAGCGATTTCTGCACGACGTCACAAGCGAAACTCTAGTCTTGCGGGGATGCGACTGCAAGCCGGCCGCGACGGAGCGATGCAAAAAAGCAATCTTGTGTCGTGTCCATCAACCGACGCGTCCGCGCGCGACGAAATGCGGGTTGTCGAAGCCCGGTTTGCCGTAGGCGAGGTCGGAACCGTCGAGCGTCGTCACGCAGCCGCCGGCGGCGAGCACGACGGCGTGGCCGGCGGCGGTGTCCCACTCCATCGTCCGCCCGAGGCGCGGATAGAGATCGGCGATGCCCTCGGCCACGAGGCAGAACTTGAGGGCGCTGCCGGCGACGCGGTGGCCGCCGATTGGTTCGTTCGCGAGAAAGGCATCGAGCGCCTCTGCATCGCCGTGCGAACGGCTCGACAGCACGATGGCCCCGCCGGGCGGGCGCTTCCGGGCGCTGATCTGGCGGACGCTGCCGTCTCGACGCAGATGCGCCATCGCCCCGACGATGCCCCCATAGGTGGTGGCAAGCGCGGGGATGTGGACGACGCCGAGCGCGGGCCGATCCTTTTCGATCAGGGCTATGTTGACGGTGAATTCGCCGTTGCGGCTGAGGAATTCCTTGGTCCCGTCGAGCGGATCGACAAGCCAGAAGCGTCCACTCGGGTTGGCCGCGCCGTGCACGGCGGGCGTATGGCCGGCCGCGACCGCCTCCTCGGAGACGACGGGCACGCCGGGGGTGAGCGCTTCGAGCGCCGGGACGATCACGGCCTCGGCCGCCTCGTCGGCGGCGGTCACGGGAGAGGCGTCGGCTTTCGCGCGCGCCTCGACGGCTCCCGCATAGTGGCGCAGGATCACCGCGCCGGCTTGCTCGGCAATGGCCTCGACGGCGGCCAGCAGGGCTTCGTCGACCGGGCGTTGCGGACGTTCCTCCATGCGCCCACCCTGTAGCCGATGCCGTCGGCGCCAGCAATCGGACTCTGACATCGGGTTGCGCGGCGGTGGCGCCGACCACTAGATTCCGCCGCAATCGGGTGAGTCGGGTCGTCGCAGGGCGCGCATGTCAATCGAATCCTTTGGCTGGGGCCGCGCCTTCGTGCGGCCCGGCGCCGTGGTCTTCGCGACCCTGTTCGCGCTCGACTCGATGGCGCGTTCGCTGCTGTCGAACGTCGTCACGCTGCAGGCCCACCGGATCCTGTCGAGCGACCGCGACGTCAGCCTGCTCTTCACCAGCGTCGGCTGGGCCGGCATCGCCGCCACCTTGTTCGTGCCGGCGCTCGTGCGCCAGTTCCGGCCGCGCTGGATGTACACGGCGGCCGCGACGCTGCTGTTCGCGGCGCCGATCCTGCTGGCGCTCGGCAGCTTCACGGGCCTCGTCGCCGGCATGTTCACGCGCGCCTTTGCCGCCGCCTGCCTGCTCAACCTGCTGAACCTCTACATCATGGCCTATATCCGCAAGAAGGACCTGGCGCGCTCGGAGCCGCTGCGCACCTTCTTCTCGGCCGGCGCCTGGACGGCGGGTCCGCTGCTCGGCGTCCTGCTGTTCAACGAGGTGTCGCCGCTCGCGACCTTCGCGCTGAGCGCGCTGAGCGCGCTGCTGCTGCTCGTCTATTTCTGGCGCGTGCGGCTGGAATACGGGCCGGCGCTCGGCCCGGACGAGCCGGCCAGCACCAACCCGATCCCGCACATCCGCCGCTATCTCGCGCAGCCGCGCCTGGTGCTCGCCTGGCTGCTCAACTTCGGCCGCGAGACCTGGTGGACGACCTTCTTCATCTACGGCTTCCTCTACATGCTTCGCATCGACGCCAGCGGGAGCAATGGCGCGCTCCTCATCTCCTGCGGCTCGGCGCTCCTGTTCGTGACGCCGCTGGCCGGCTGGCTCGCGCGCCGTTTCGGCCTGCGCCGGCACATGATGGCCGGCTACGGGCTGACGGGCGCGGCGACGCTGCTGGCCTCGCTCTGCTTCGACCGGCCGCTGCTGGTGGCGCCGCTCCTGATCGTGGCGGCGCTCGGCGCCGTCAATCTCGACTCGGTCGGCGCCGTGCCCTTCCTGCGCGCCGTGCGCGGGCGCGGGCGGCCGGAGATGACGATGGTGTTCAGCCTCTACCGCGACGCCGCCGGCCTGATCCCGGCGGCCATCTACTCGCTGCTGCTGACCTTCTTCGACCTCTCGGCGGTGTTCGTGGCGGCCGGGGTGGGGGCGCTCGGCTGCGCCTGGCTCTGCCGCTACCTGCCGCGCGGCATGTGAGCGGCGCCGGTGCAAAACAACCCCATGCATTAAAAAATTGTCCTTATTTTTCAATGGGCCCGCTGTGACGACTTTGGTCGGTTTCGGACCATGATTCCGACCGATCGTAGCGCGACCGTCCGGGATACGGTCGTCGCCCACCTCGGTTTTCTGCTCATGGTCTCGCTCTGGGGCGCCATGTTCCCGGCGATCGAGCGGATCCTGCAGAGCTGGGACGTCGTCTCGACCACGACCGGCCGGCACAGCTTCGCGGTGGCGGCGCTGCTGGCGGTCCTGGCGCTGAGCGAGCGGCGCTTTCCCCTGCACCGCGGGCTGCCCTGGAGGCGCCTGGTCCTGCTCGGCCTCTTCGGCATGACCGCGACGTCGCTGCTCATGACCCTCAGCGTCTATATGTCGAGCGGCGCTGCCGCCGCCATCGCGTCGGCGACCAACCCGATCAGCTCGGCCATCACGGCCCGCTTC
>JBKOWC010000016.1:0-11160 GCA_046724215.1 Pseudomonadota bacterium
TGCATTGCGCCCGCGGAAATCGCCCTCCGATCTCCCTGGCGCGCTCGCGGTCAGGATCGGACAGGCCCGCCACCTGCAGCATCTGCTCCTGTTCGAGGATCGCGAGGGCCGGCGCATAATAGAGTTCCGTCACCGCGCCGCAGCCCACGATCCCAACCCTCACGGGCGGTCGGGCAGACTGTCGCATGACTCCGAACACGTCCATCGCCTAATGCCGCATCGACGGAGCGTCGGGCTTCCCGCGCGGCGCGGGCGTCGCGAGGCGCGTGAACCCGCGCGCGAGGGTCTGGAGGGTCTGGCGGACCACTCTTCGCGAACGGGACAGCCTGAGCGCTTCCCGGACCTGCGCCATCATCGCGGCAACGTCCTTGCGCTCAGCCATGGCGGCAGCGGTTCGCAATGCCGCCAGGGCGTAGGTCTCCTTCGCCCTTCCCACGACCTTCGGCGCCATGTCGTGCGTCAGATACTGCGCGAACATGTCGATGGCGGCGCGGGTGTAGCGCGTATCCTCCGCGGTGCGCAGATGGCGGCCGGTGTTGGAATCGGGGTGCATGCGATAGAGGGCCAGCGGCTCGATCTCGTAGGCGATCGGATAGCGGGCGGCGATGCGAACCCACATCTCCCAGTCCTCGGCGCAAGCGAGCCGGCGGTCGAAGCCGCCGAGCCTCTCGTAGACGGTCCGCCGCACCACGATCGACGGGGTCATGATCCGCTGTTCGCTCGCCACCCGGCGCAGGCCGTCCTCGAGGATGCCGCTTGCCTCCTGCTCCAGCGGCGAAAGCGATAGCCGGCGGCCCGCTTCGTCGATGAAGATCTGCCGGCAGAAGGCCGCGCCGATCTCGGGGAATCGTTCGAAGACCGCCTCCATATGCCGGTAGAAGCCGTCCTGCACCACGTCGTCCCCATGCAGGATGTGGACGAGGCGGCCGCGGGCGCGCAGCAGGCAGGTGTTGAGATTGCCGACGACGCCGACGTTCCGGGGCTGACGGTAGAAGTCGACCCGACCGCGGCCCAGGCCGTCGACCACCGGCTTCGGATCGTCGCGCGTCGAGTGATCGTCGACGACTTCGATCTGCATGGAGTCGGGGCCCCGGTCCTGACCGAGTACGCCGGCGAGCGTCTCTTTCAGGAAACGACCGCAGTTGTAGGTCGGGATCATCACCGACCAGAGCGGCCGCGGTTCCGTCGCCGTCGGCGCGCTGATCGCGGCGCGATAGCAGGCGGCATCCGTCATCATGCTGCCCGATGCGGCGGCGCTCATCGGATCGACGCGGCTTCGCGATGCCGCATGAGCGGCAGGGCGCCGATGGTGAGGGCCAGCCGCGCAAGGCTGCGGGCCGAGATCGGATGATCGATGCCACCGCCGGCGAGGCTCTTGCCGAGGCAGATGGCCGCGCGCTTCGGCTCGCCGCGCTTGACGTATTCCTCGGCCCACTCGAAGAAGTATCGTGCGCAGGCATCGCGGACCATGCGGTCGTACTTGAACCGCAGATTGCGATTCATTGTCGCGTAGAATCGGCCCGTCGCCGCCTGTTTCTCGATCTCCGTCATCGGCGAGTAGAGGCCGCCGCCATGTTGGCGGTAGACGCTCATGACCTCGTCGATATAACCGATCGTCCCGTGCTCGGCGTTGAGAATGTGCAGGGGCCAATCGGTGATTGGAAACATCGGGATGTACCAGGCGGGAATCTCAGAGATGAGACCGCGGCGGAACATCGTCGCGGCTGTCGTGATGAAGCAGCCGCGCCAGATGTCCTCGATCGTCGAGATTTCCTTCTGGCCCGGTGAATTCCAGTGGTAGGGCGGTCGCGTGCCGTCCTCGTGGATAACGGCCGCGTTGTGGAAGCACACCGCGCACTCCGGATGGCGGTCGAGGAACTCCGCCTGTTTCTGCAGCTTGTGCGGTGACGTCCAGTAGTCGTCCCCATCAAGCATGGCGATGTAGAGTCCGCGGGCAGCCCGCAGGCCGCGGGCGACCACCTCGTTATTGCGCAGATTTCGTTCGGAAAGCAGGAGGCGGAATTTCTCGGGATGACGCTGCCGGTACGCGAGGACGATCTCGCGCGTCCGGTCGGTGGAGCGGTCCTCGCTGACGATGATCTCGATGTCGAACGTGACTTCCTGCGACAATACGCTCTCGATCGCCTGCTCGATGAAGCGCTCGTGGTTGTAAGTCATCAGGAGAACTGAGACCTTCATGTTCCCACGCGAGGACTTTGGTTCCCCGCGTCTCCGGTCGTGTGTCTTATTTGGTCGCGTCATGCTAGCATTCACGCTAAAGGCGGCCCAGTGACCTAAAGGGGGCCGGAACGGGAATATCGGCAAAGGATCGGACCTGAGCGAAAATAGGCCGGAGTTGGACGTTGCCGCGTCGGGGCCCGATGCGGTGCTGCCGCTGACGATCGTCAGGCCGTCGCGGGGCTGGGCGCCGCTCGATCTGCGGGAATTCTGGGAGTTTCGGGAGCTGCTGGGGTTCCTTGTCTGGCGCGACCTCAAAGTGCGGTACAAGCAGACGGTCCTCGGGGTCGCGTGGGTCGTGCTGCAGCCGTTCTTCACGATGCTGGTATTCACCGCCGTGTTCGGCAAGCTGGTCCACATGCCGTCCGACGGTGTGCCCTATGCCTTGTTCAGCCTAGCCGGCCTAGTTCCGTGGATGTTCTTCTCCCACGGCCTCTCTCAGGTATCGAACAGCGTCGTTTCGAACCAGGAACTGGTACGCAAGGTCTATTTTCCGCGTCTGGCGCTTCCCCTCTCGGCCGTGCTGTCGGACCTCGTCGATCTCGCGCTTTCCTTCGCCATGCTTCTGTGCGTGATGGCGTTCTTCGGTCTGGCGCCCAATCCCAAGATCCTGCTGCTCCCGCTTCTCGTGGCACTCGCCATCGTGACGGCGCTCGGAACCGGCCTTTGGCTGGCAGCCCTCAACGTTCGCTATCGCGACGTTCGCCATATCGTGCCCTTCCTGACGCAGATTTGGCTGTTTCTGACGCCGGTTGCGTATCCCAGCAGCCTGCTCGGCGAGCCCTGGCGCACGCTCTACGGGCTCAATCCCATGGCGGGCGTGGTCGAGGGATTTCGGTGGGCGCTGCTGGGGACGGCGACCGCGCCCGGTCCGTTGATCGCCGTGTCGGCGACGGTGGCGGCTCTCGTCCTGCTCGGGGGAATCGCCTTTTTCAGGCGGACCGAGACGTCGTTCGCAGACGTGATCTAGCGTTCAAGGGGCGATCCGCGCAGTGCCGAGGACGGCGATTCGGGCTGAGGGCCTGGGCAAGCGGTACCGCTACGGCTCGGTCCTCAATGCCTATCCGACATTGCGGGAATCGATCACCGCCGGCGTGTCCCGGCTGTTCGGCACGATGGCCGCGGCCGCGCCGCGGCGCGACGTCGATCGGCAGCGCTCCTTCTGGGCGCTGCGCGGCGTGTCGTTCGAGGTCGCGCAGGGCGAGGCGCTGGGGATCATCGGGAACAATGGCGCCGGCAAGAGCACGCTGCTCAAGATCCTCTCGCGGATCACGACACCCACGGAAGGGCGCGCCGAGATCCACGGGCGCATCGGCTCTCTGCTGGAGGTGGGCACCGGCTTCCACCCGGAGCTGACCGGACGCGAGAATATCTTCCTCAATGGGGCCATCCTCGGCATGAAGCGCGCGGAAATCATCTCGCGGTTCGACGAGATCGTCGACTTCGCCGAGATCGAACGCTTCATCGATACGCCCGTGAAGTTCTACTCGAGCGGCATGTATCTCCGCCTGGCCTTCGCCGTGGCGGCGCATCTCGATCCCGAGATCATGATCGTCGACGAGGTGCTGGCCGTCGGCGATGCGGCCTTCCAGAAGAAATGCCTGGGCAAGATGGGGAGCGTGACGGGGAAGGGGCGGACGATCCTGTTCGTCAGCCACAACATGGCCGTGATCCGGAGCCTCTGCACCCGCGCCATCCTGATCCACGACGGCGCGCTGGCGGCCGACGGACCGGCCGGCGAAACCATATCCACCTATCTCGCGACGCTCGAGAAGAGCGCGACGATCTCTCTCGCGGAACGCGGGGCTCCGACGGACGGCCGGGCCCGGCTCGTCCGCGTGGACATCTCGGCC
The DNA here is from genome assembly GCA_046724215.1 of Pseudomonadota bacterium. Taxonomy (GTDB): domain Bacteria; phylum Pseudomonadota; class Alphaproteobacteria; order Dongiales; family Dongiaceae; genus JBKOWC01. Next base: position 4,092 of record JBKOWC010000016.1, read on the forward strand.
GGCGGCCAGGAACCGGCCCACGTCCTGATGACCGGGCAGTCTGCGCGTCTCAGCTTCCAAGTTGAGCCTGTGCGGCGCGGCACATCCTGCTCCTTCACGATCCTCGATCCCCTTGGCCAGCCCGTGACATATTTCGACTCGACGGAACGCGGCCAGCAGGACTCGGTGGCGGCGGAGGCCGGATCAGGCTTTTGCTGCGAAATCGATGAGATCACCCTGGTGCCGGGGCGATACCGCATCGACGTCAGCGTCTACAGCGATGGCGAACTCCAGGATCACGTCGAGGCGGCCGCATTCCTCGATATTCAGCAGGGCATGTTGCGCGGGCGGCTCGTGCAGCGCGAACCGCAGTATGGCAGCGTCATCATGGACCATCGCTGGACCGCGCCCGTCTGATTCCTGCGGCCGCTTCCTCTTTTCATCGTTACGCATTCCCGCGCAGGTGGCGTCGGCGAAGCTGATACCGGAGAAACCCGCCTTTCCAGTCGCGTTCGACGAGATCGAAGCGGTTTCTGAACTGTGCTCTGAGCTGGCGGTCACGAATGCAAATGTGGTCGGGCTGAATCGGCCAGGGTCGTCCGCTTCGTTTGTGGTCGACGGCCTGGCGGAGTGTCATGCCGATCTTCTCCAGTGCAGGGATGAGCCCGAGGTCGCACGCGCATTCGGCGCGCAGCCCCAGCCTCTTCAATCTCTTGCAGATGTAGCACTCGATCAGATCCCGCCAGGTCGGCTCCATGTCTTCCAGGATCAGAAAAAAGGAGCCGCGTGGTGCAAGAACGCGATGAATCTCGTTCAGCGTTCTTTCCGGATCGCTGGAATGGTTCAGGCTCCATAGCGACAGCACTGCGTCGAACCTACTGTCGGGAAACGGCAGGTATTCCCCGACTCCGCGGATGAATGTGGGCGGACGGTTCACGGAGGGAAATCTGCGGCCGACGCCCTTCCACGCATCGCCGAGCCAATTGAGACTGGGATCGATGACGAGATACTGGGCGTCGGCTGGAAGGTAGTCCCGCGCGATCCCGACGCCGCCGCCGACGTCAAGGATGGTACCGCGCAATCTCCCGAGAACCGCGGCATGCGGCTCATACTCGTACGCAAGCGCCGCCGCCGCGTTGTCGGCGTCGCCGATGAAATCGCGGTACCAATTCTCCATCGCGCTCTGCCGGACCCGCCATGCAGTCCCGCCGTTCACGAGTTGCTCGCCTGGCATGAAGTCGAAGGAGTCGTCGCCGAGCCTTGGAAAGGACGCATGACATCTCGTGCACCGAAGGCCATCAGTATTTCTCACGAGATCGCACTTGCAGATCGGGCAGACGAAGTCGGTCGGCATCATCCCGGTACCTCAGGTCAGCACGCCGCCCTATTGCGACTCGCCGGCCGCGCCGCCTCCTGCAAGGAGGAATCAAAGTATCGGCGCCGCCGCCGTGCGGCTGCAACGGCGCATGACTTCACCGCTACGACATGCCGATCCGCAAGAATGAGGCCCGCTGACGGTCACACTCCGGACACTGCCGGTCGAGCGGCCACATGTTTGCGAGGCCGCACGGGGGCCCTGTGCTGCGGGATTTTCGGTTGCAAGTTCGCGAAATGTTCTGTAAGATGACAAGGACCAAATCGGCTTGGCGAGCCGGTGCGGTTCTCGCGCTGTTGGACATTGTGAATCGCCCGTCATGCGCACGGCCCCTTGCTCAGAGCCCGGAGTCCAACCTGTCCTCCTTGCGACGCCCTGATGTCGTTAACTTCCTTTACATGGGGTTGTTTGATCGATTTGCTGAATCGGTCAGGAATGCTGTCCGATTACCGGACCACCCTGCCGGTCTCCGCTGGGCATCGGGTCCATCGCTTCATTTTTCGCGGGCGGCGGCCAAGGCCTGGTCGAGGTCGACGATGATGTCGTCGACCGTCTCCAGGCCGATGGACAGGCGGATGACGTCGGGACCGGCGCCGGCGGCGACGCGCTGCGCCTCGGTCAGCTGGCGATGCGTCGTCGAGGCCGGGTGCAGGATGAGGCTGCGGGTGTCGCCGATATTGGCGAGGTGCGACAGCAGGTCGCAGGCCTCGACCACCTTGATGCCGGCCTCGTAGCCGCCCTTGACGCCGAAGGTGAAGACGCTGCCGGCGCCGCCCGGCATGTATTTCGCGGCCAGCGCGTGATAGGGGCTCGATGGGAGGCCGGCATAGGAGACCCAGCTCACCGCGGGGTGCCGCTCGAGGAAGGCGGCGACGGCAAGGGCGTTTTCGCAATGCCGTTGCATGCGCAGCGCCAGCGTCTCGGTTCCCGTGAGGATGAGGAAGGCATTGGTCGGCGACAGCGCCGGTCCGAGGTCGCGCAGGCCCACGGCGCGCATGTGCATGACGAGCGCCATGTCGCCGAAGGTCTCGTAGAAGCGCAGGCCGTGATAGGCGGCCTCCGGCTCGGTGAGGCCGGCGAACTTGTCGTTCTGCGCCCAGTCGAACCTGCCGGAATCGACGACCACGCCGCCCATGGAGTTGCCGTGGCCGCCGAGGAACTTGGTCATGGAATGGATGACGATGTCGGCACCCCATTCGATCGGCTGGCTGAGGAAAGGCGAGGCCAGCGTGTTGTCGACGATGAGGGGGATGCCGGCCGCGTGCGCGATGGCGGCGACCGGCTCGATGTCGACGACGACGCCGCCGGGGTTGGCGAGGTTCTCGACGAAGATCGCCTTGCACTTCGGCGTCAGCGCCCGTTCGAAGTTTCGGGGATCGTCGGGGTCGACGAAAATGACTTCCCAGCCGAACTTCTTGAAGGTCTTGCCGAACTGGGTGATGGAGCCGCCATAGAGCTTGCGCGAGGCGACGAACTGGTCGCCCGGCTCCATGAACGAGAAGAAGGCGAGCAGCTGCGCGGCATGTCCGGAGGCGCAAGCGGTGGCGCCGCGGCCGTTCTCGAGGCTGGCGACGCGTTCCTCGAGCGCCGCCACGGTCGGGTTGGTCAGGCGCGAGTAGATGTAGCCGAAGGTCGAGAGGTCGAAGAGCGAGGCCGCATGGTCGACGTCGTCGAACACATAGGCGGTCGTGTGATAGATCGGCATGATGCGCGCGCCGGTGGTCGGGTCCGGCGGCGTGCCCGCATGAATGGCGCGCGTCTCGAAGCCGGGACTCAAGCGCCAGTCGTGGCGAGGTGGAGCAGCCGGTGCCGAAGCCGCGGCAGCGCCTTTCCCCGGCTTCTTCGCGCTGTCGTTCATCGCGCCGCTGCCGGCCGGCGTCGCCTGCTGGAGATGATGCGCGAGTTGAAGCCGCCCCAGCTGAGCTCGCCGTTGAGGCGGCCATATTCGATCTTGGGGCAGCGGTTCATGATGACGGTGAGGCCGGCCGCCTCGGCCCGCGCGGCGGCGGCATCGTTGCGTACGCCCAGCTGCATCCACAGCACCTTGGCGCCGATGGCGATCGCCTCGTCGGCCAGCGGGCCGGCGGCGGCGGCGTTGCGGAAGACGTCGACCATCTCGATGCGGCCGGTCTTGTCCTGCGGGATGTCGGCCAGGCGGGCGTAGCAGGTCTCGCCGAGGATGCTGCGCCCGGCCGCGCGCGGATTCACGGGAATGACGCGATAGCCCTTGCTCTGCAGGTATTTCATCGCAAAGGAGCTGGCCTTGTGCCAGTCGGGGCTGGCCCCGACCATGGCGATGGTGCGCACGCTACCCAGCACCTTGCGAAGGAAGCCGTCCGGATAGTGGTCGTGATCGGCCATCTCTGACGCTAGCGGTCCTTCCACGTCGGCTGGCGCTTCTGCAGGAAGGCGTCGATGCCTTCGCCGACGTCCTCCGCCATCATGTTGGCCGTCATTGTCTCGATGGCGAGGTCGTAGGCAGCCGTGAGGTCCAGATGGCGCTGGCGGTGGACCAGGCGCTTGCCGGCATTGACGGCCACCGCGGACTTGGCCGCGATGCGACGGGCCAGTTCCAGGACCGCATGATCCAATGTCTCGGTCGGCACGACCCGGTTCACCAGGCCATAGCGGAGCGCGGTCTCGGCATCGATGAAATCGCCGGTCATCAGCATCTCGAAGGCATGCTTGGCCGGAACCGTGCGGGTCAAGGGCACGGCCGGCGTCGAGCAGAACAGGCCCACATCGATGCCCGACGTGGCAAAACGGGCGGCGCTGGCGGCGACCGCGAGATCGCAGCTGGCCACGAGCTGGCACCCCGCCGCCGTCGCGATGCCGTGCACGCGCGCGATGACCGGCTGCGGCATCTGGGTGATCGACAGCATCACGCGGGTGCAGCGCTCGAACAGATCGCGATAGTAGCCGCGGTCCGGATGCGCCCGCATCTCCTTGAGGTCATGACCGGCGCAGAAGCCCGCGCCCGCCCCGGCGATGATGACGATCCGCACCGTGGGATCGCCGGCGATATCGTCCAGCGCGGCCTGCAATTCGCCGAGCAGGACGTCCGAGAGCGCATTGTATTGCTGCGGGCGATTGAGCGTGAGGGTGACGATGCTGCCGTCCTGATGCCGCAGCAGCGGCGGCTCGTTGAGCGAGGCGGAAGGGGTCGCGATGTCCATGGCAGTCACCTCTTTGCCGGAATATGACACCGAGCGAGCGGGGATTGTCGTCCCCGCAGTGTGTATCACGACTCCTTCCAGGCTTGGTAGCAGTAGTCCCGCAGCAGCGCGCGGATCAGCTCCCGCTCGTCGGCAAAGCCGAGGCGGGTCGCATGGTCCATAACGTCGCCATCGCCGAGTTCCGGCATCCGTTCGCGGCGGAACCAGGAGAGAAGCTCCGCTTCGGTGACGCCGGCGTCGGCCAGCGTCGGCTCCTCGACCCCGCGATTGCCGAGCACGTCGCGCTTGTCCTTCAGCCGCGCGGCGAGACGGGCGTAGTCGCCGGTCGCGCGCAGCTCGTCGGGCACCGCATTGTCTACCGCCGCCGTCAGGCTGTGCTCGAGCCATTGGAGACGCGCCTCGTCGGCCATCAGCTGCAGGAACTGGTCGCGCGACATCCGCTGTCCGCCGACCCAATCCTCGAGCTGCGCCTGGGTCGCGAACCCCATGCGCTTGCGGAAGCGGCGGGCGGCGTCTTGCAGCTGCGCCACGGTGGGCTGCATGCCCTGACGGTCCGCCTCGCGTCGCGCCACGGCGCGGAGGAGGGCCTGGCGTCGCGCCTGCGGATGCGCACTACGGTCAAGACGCAGTTCCTCAAGCAGGGCATCGTGCGGGCCCGCCGTCGTCGCCGTATCATCGTCCACCGGTGCCGAGTACTGGCGTTCGACCGCGTTCCACAGCATCGTGTGCTCGAAGACGTAAGGGATCGGCGCCGGAACGAGCATTTCGGCACGCGCCGCCGCGATTGCCTGCAGCATCGCGACGGCATCGAGGCGCTTCTGATTGACCTGGTTCTGCGGCAGCCAGGCTTTCAGACGCCTGAGCTCGTCCGCCGGAAGCGAGCGTTCGGCGGCCTGGGCAAGCAGGCGTTCGTAGTTGCGTTGCTTGTAGTACGAGGCCTTGCCGATCTCGATGAGGGCGAGCTCGGTCGCCGGCGCGATGATGCCGGCCGCGACCGCCTTGCGCAGCGTCGAGCGGATGTTGACCATCGCCTCCGACAACTGGACATAGCCAAGCTCGGGAGGCCCGTGGACGACGGCCACCTCGTCGTCGTCCTCGATGATACCGTCACGATACGCCTCGAAGATCGTGCCGACGCCGGTCATGCCGAAGGCGGCCAGTTCGGTGGCGCGCAGCGCCCCCATGCTGGCGGCGCCGTACACATGGATGCCTTGCGCCATGGCCCACAGCACTTCCTTGTGCCAGACCGACGGGATGCTCTCGAAGAAGCCATCGATGATGCCGATGGCCCAGGGGCGTTGCTGGGCCGCGCGGTAGACGTCGCCGATCGCAGCGGGCGGCCGGTAGGCCGCGTCGAGGATCCTCGCAGCCTCCGTTGGCGGCAGCGTCGGTCCGGTGAAGACGATGATTGTCACGAATGTGTCGCCATTCGCGCGCGCGCGCGCCGGCCCGCGATGTAGTCGGGTCCGTCCGGGACCCCTTCGAGGCCGGGGATGACGATCTTGACGACGGGCAGGTCGAATTCCGCCATGGTCAGGTCGACGACCACGGCTTCCTGCACTCCGGCGGCCTGCAGCCGGGCGATCTCCCATTGCAGATCGTCGTTCAGCGTGTCGGCATCGCGCGTGACGACGGCGTCGAAACGGCGCGTCGGCTGCGCGCCGCCCTCGCGGCGCCGGCGCTCGGCCGGCGTCTCGTCGCCCGGCCGGCGATAGTCGCGCCGCTCGATGTCGTCGCGGGAGCCGGAAATATAGGTGAGGCGCGACTGCGCCGCCTCCGTCAGTGCCCGCAGCAAGGCAATGTTGCGCGACGGATGGCAGCCGGCACCGAAGAAGGTGCCTTGCGGATCGTTGGGATTGTCCGCGGACTCGTAGATATGGCAGCGCAGGGCGGGAATGCCGATGTCCGACGTCGTGTCCCACACCTCCACGGCCATCTGCGCCTGCCGATAGAGCTCCAGCACGGCACGGCAGCGCGGGTCGTCGATCGTGGCGAGGTCGATGCGGCGACCCTCGAGCTCGGTCTCGTCGGCCGCCATCCACAGCGCATCGGCGTCGCGCTCGACCACTTCGCAGATGCCGCTGCTGATCGCTTCCAGGAGATGATTGCCCGACGCCAGCCCGTTCGTGCTGGAGGCGAAACAGCCGGTGCCGTGGGGGAGCGGCAGCGCATAGTTCACATGCACGGATTCATAGGGCAGCCAGACCGGGCGGCGGCCGACGAGGTCATAGCCTTCGATCCAGAGGATGCGGTGATGCGGATGGAACTGGCTGTTCGGCACCGACGGCAGGGACGCGACGTCGATGACGGCATGGCCGCGCCGCATCTCGTCGTAGCTCATCAGCTTGAGGGGCAGGCTGATCCGTTCGCCGTGAAAGGACTCGACGGATTCCATGACGCCGGAGGCCTTGGCATGGTCGAGGTCGACCCCCTTGCCCTGCGAGACGGCGAGCGTGCGCGAGTTCGGCCGCGTCACCATGACGACCGGCAGGCCGATGTAGTCGAGGCCGGTGACGTTGGCGATCCGGGTGATGCCCAT
>JBKOWC010000214.1:0-10601 GCA_046724215.1 Pseudomonadota bacterium
ACGCGATCTGATGAACGGCGTGCCCAAGGAGTTGGTCATCACCGAACGGCAGATTGCCGAGAGCATCGCCGAGCCGGTCGGCACCATCATCGAGGCGGTCAAGGTGGCGCTCGAGCACACGGCGCCGGAACTGGCCGCCGATATCGTCGACAAGGGGATCGTGCTTACCGGCGGCGGGGCTTTGCTCGGCAATCTCGACTACGTGCTTCGCCACTCGACCGGCTTGCCGGTCTCGATCGCCGACGATCCGCTCTCCTGCGTCGTCCTCGGCACCGGCCGTTGTCTTGAGGAGATGAAAGCCCTCAAGGCTGTTCTGTTCGACAGTTAGAGCCAGGCAATGTTTCTTTTGAGGAGACCGGCGGCATCGAGAGCGAGCTGGCGAAGCGCCATGGCGAATCACGCCTTGCCAGGTTCAGGCACGACAATGCCGGAGATCCGCATCGGGATCGAGGAGTTCAAGTGCACCGGCGTATCGCCGCACATGAGCACCTGCGCATCCATTTGAACGCGGGCAGCGAAGACAACGATTCGGCAGCCCTACTGTGCTGACCTTGTCCCGCTTCATCCGGACTCTGCTGTGTCGCCCGCGCATAAGAGAATTGCCGCCTCAACATCGCTCGAGCAAGCTGGAAAAACATCAGTCCGAAGATTGTCAAAAAATACACTTTACGTGGTGGTAAGATTTATTTTCGCCAAATCCAAACAACGATCAATCATTGGATTTGTTGTTTTGCCCATGGACTTACGATGAGACGCCCTATATATAAGAGTATGCGATAAATCCTTGTCGCACCTTTTCACGCAGGTCGCGTGCCGAGAATGTAGGCGCCAGATGACCATGCGGACCAGCCGAAAGATCGTAACGTTCCGTCGCCCCTTCTCCCTGAGCGGGCTCGACGAGATGCAGCCTGCCGGCACCTACACCGTCGAGACGAACGAGGAGCTGATCGAGGGCCTGTCGTTTCCCGCCTGGCGGCGGATCGCGACCGTCATCCTGCTGCGACCGCAAGCGGGAGCCGCCGGTCTCAAGCAAGACCTTGAGATCGACCCTTCCGAGCTGGAAGCGATCGAGGACAGCGATGCTCTGGACCTGCCGAACGCCGTCGTGGAAGCGACGCTCGGCGATTTGCTCGCCGATGGCGTCCTGCAGCAAGCCGTGCACAGCGCGGGACTCTCGCCGGTCGAATTCAAGACCCTGATGCGCAATCTGACCGCCCGCATCCTTGCTGCCCGTCGCTCCCGAGGAGGTCCGGCGCTAGACGCCACCCGAGGGCATTGAATGACCCCGCTTTGGGTCAATCTGTGCCCTCGCCGCCATTTTCAGTGGGTTCCGCATTTGGCTGCATTGCGGATGGGCGAGGTGATGCCGCGCCGGCCGTTTCATGAGTACACGCCCTAGCGGGCGGTTTCGTAGCCTTCGGGGACGCCGCGGGTCGACAGCACGAACTGCCAGACGTGGATGTGGCGCGAACGGAACGACCCGGCGCTGGCCAGCAGATAGTACTTCCACATCCGGTAGAACCGCTCTTCATCCGCATTGCGGGGCCGCGGCCAGGTGGCATCGAACTTCTCGAACCAGGCCATGAGGGTCTTGTCGTAGTGCGGGCCGATGTTGTGGACGTCGACGACGACGAAGAGATTCTCGATGGCGGCGCCGATCTGGGCGATCGAGGGCAGCACGCCGCCCGGGAAGATGTATTTCTCGAACCAGGGCTCGATCATCTTTATCGAATCGGGGGACCCGATGGTGTGCAGCAGGAAGAGCCCCTCGTCCTTGATGGCGCGCCGCGCGACCTCGAAGAAGGTGCGGAAATTCTTGTAGCCGACATGCTCGAACATGCCCATGGAGACGACGTGGTCGACCTTGCCCTCGAATTGGCGATAGTCCTTGACCTGGAACTCGACGGGGAGGTGCGCGTAGCGCTGTCGCCCGTAGGCCGCCTGGTCCGGTGAGATGGTGACGCCGACGCAGCGGGCGCCGTACTTCTCCGCGGCATAGCCCATGAAGGCGCCCCAGCCGCAGCCGATGTCGAGCACCTGGTCGCCCGGCTTCAGTCCGATCTTCCGGCAGACGAGATCGAGCTTCGCCTCCTGGGCGGCGTCGAGCGTGTTCGCGCCCTTCCAATAGGCGCAGCTTCCGGTCATGCGCGAGTCGAGCGTCGCCATGTAGGCGGCCGTCTCGTTGTAGTGCATCCGCGCGACGCGCCGGGCGCGGCCGAGCGACTGCATGTTGAGCAGGCGCGCCTTCAGGTACTGCCAGATCAGGACGGGCGTCGGCCGGAATTGCTCCTTGACCTTCGCCCCGGTGGCGCGATTGAAGAACTCGGCAAGATCGTCGCAGTCCCACCATCCGTCCATGTAGGCTTCGCCGAGCCCGAGCGTGCCCCGGGCCAGGATCCGGTTCCACAGGCGGTCGTCGCGGATCTGCGGGTCCCACGGATCGGGACCGTTGACGGTGACGCCGACGCCCTCCAGCAGGGCCGTGATCTGGGCTTGCTGGTTCACAAGATGCTCGACACGCACATGCCCCTAGGGCCGTCCCGACCCCCGGGATTCCGCCCCATTCCGCCCCCACTATCAAAGCCGGACGCGCGACGGTCAAGGCTGGCCGGCGGCCTTGCGCATCGGGGGGACGGTGTTATCTTCGCGCCCCGCCCCCTCCCCTCCACCTCGGGAAAGCCATCCGCATGACGAAGATCAAGGTCGCGAACCCGGTCGTCGAACTCGACGGCGACGAGATGACGCGCATCATCTGGGCCTTCATCAAGGAAAAGCTGATCCTGCCGTACCTCGACGTCGAGCTGAAGTACTACGACCTCGGCGTCGAGAGCCGCGACGCGACCGAGGACAAGATCACGGTCGAGGCCGCCAATGCCATCAAGCAGCACGGCGTCGGCGTGAAGTGCGCGACCATCACGCCCGACGAGGCGCGGGTGAAGGAATTCAAGCTCAAGAAGATGTGGAAGTCGCCGAACGGCACGATCCGCAACATCCTCGACGGGACGGTCTTCCGCCAGCCCATCATCTGCAGGAACGTGCCGCGGCTGGTCCCGGGCTGGACGCAGCCGATCGTCATCGGCCGCCACGCCTTCGGCGACCAGTACCGGGCGACCGACTTCATCGTGCCCGGCGCCGGCAAGCTGACGATCCGCTTCCAGCCCACAGGCGGCGGCGCGCCGATCGAGCACGAGGTGTTCGACTTTCCCGGCGCCGGCGTGGCGCTCGGCATGTACAACCTCGACGATTCGATCCGCGGCTTCGCCCGCGCCTGCTTCAACTACGGGCTGACACTCGGCTGGCCGGTCTATCTGTCGACCAAGAACACCATCCTCAAGACCTATGACGGGCGCTTCAAGGACATCTTCCAGGAGGTGTTCGACAAGGAGTTCGCGGCCGAGTTCAAGGCCAAGCGCATGGTCTACGAACACCGCCTGATCGACGACATGGTGGCGTCAGCGCTCAAATGGAGCGGCGCCTTCGTCTGGGCCTGCAAGAACTACGACGGCGACGTGCAGTCGGACACGGTGGCGCAGGGCTTCGGCTCGCTCGGCCTGATGACCTCGGTGCTGCTGTCGCCGGACGGCAAGACGGTGGAGGCAGAGGCCGCGCACGGCACCGTGACGCGCCACTACCGCGAGCACCAGAAGGGCAAGGAGACCTCCACAAATCCCATCGCCTCGATCTACGCCTGGACGCGCGGCATCTGGTACCGCGGCAAGTTCGACAACACGCCGGCGGTGCAGAAATTCGCGGAGACGCTGGAGAAGGTCTGCGTCGACACGGTCGAGGCCGGGCATATGACCAAGGACCTGGCGCTCCTCATCAGCCCCGACCAGACCTGGATGACGACGCGGCAGTTCCTCGACAAGCTCGACCAGAACCTGAAGCAGGCGATGGGCGCGTGAGTGTGTTCTTGATTCCCCCGCGAAAGCGGGGGCCTAGAGGAGACCGCACGTCACTTGCCTTGGGCCCCTGCTTTCGCGGGGGAATCAACGAGGCGTAACCGGAGGACATGCATTACATGAGTCGATTCATTGCTTTCGTGACCTTTGCCTTTCTGTCGCTTGCGGTTGCAAGCACCGCCGTGCGCGCGGCGGATCCGGAGAACACGCTTTACCTCGATCTCAAATACGGGCGCGTCGTCATCGAGATGCGGCCGGACCTGGCGCCCAATCACGTGAAGCGCATCAAGGAGCTGGTGCGCCAGCACTTCTATGACGGCATCGTGTTCCACCGCGTCATCGGCGGCTTCATGGCGCAGACCGGCGATCCCACGGGCACCGGCATGGGCGGATCGGGCCAGAACATCAAGGCCGAGTTCTCCGGGGAGCATCACGTGCGCGGCACGGTATCGATGGCGCGCGCCAACGATCCCGACAGCGCCGACAGCCAGTTCTTCATCTGCTTCGCCGACGCCCCCTTCCTCGACGGGAAGTACACGATCTGGGGCAAGGTCGTGCAGGGCATGGAGTTCGTCGACCAGATCGTGAAGGGCGAGGGCGACAACGGCATCGTGCCCGAGGACCAGCGCGACAAGATCATCAAGATGCAGGTGGCGGCCGACGCGAAGTAAACGGCGTTTACGGGCGGCGGCTGTCGGCGACCTTGCGGATGGCGGCCTCGAGCGCGGGATACTGCTGCATCAGCCGGCGGAAGTCGCCGACGCCGAGGCTGAGCAGATGGCACTCGGTGACGGCGGTGACGCTGGCGGTGCGCTCGGTGTCGCGGAGCAGCGCGATCTCGCCGAAGAACTGCCCGGCGCGCAGCCGCACCGGCGGCACGATCTCGACCTCGACCTCGCCCGTGAGCACGAAGTACATGGCGTCGGCGGCGTCGCCGCGGCGCACGATGACGTAGCGCTCGGGCACCACCTGCGGCTTCAGGAGGCGCGCGATGTCGGCGATCTGCGCCGCGTCGAGCCCGGCGAAGAGCGGCACCTTGGCGACCGCCTGCCAGGTGACGACGAAGTCGCGCTTGCGCAGCTCGTGCGCGAAGCCGGTGGCGAGGATGCCGGCCGGCACGGCGAAGACGGCGATGCCGAGCAGGATGACGAAGCCGCCGAAGATGCGGCCGAGCGGCGTCACCGGCGTCATGTCGCCGTAGCCGACGCTGGCGATGGTGACGATGCCCCACCACAGCGTCTTCGGGATGCTGGTGAAGACGGTGGGTTGGGCGTCGCGCTCGAGCACGTACATGACGCCGGACGCCAGCACGAGCAGCACGCCGAGCGAGGTGACCGCCGCCGACAGCGAGCGCGCCTCGCTGCGAAAGACGGCGCCCACCAGCGACAGGCCGGGCACGTAGCGCGTGAGCTTCACCAGGGCCAGCAGGCCGGCGAGGTCGACGACGATGTCGTCGACGGGCAGCACCAGCCGCAGCCACCAGGGCAGCACGACGAGCAGGTCGACGAGGCCGAGGAACGAGACGGCGTAGCGCAGACGCAGCCGGGCGGCGGTGCCCGCTTCGGGCGCGGTCCACAGGCGCGTCAGATATTCGAGCGTAAAGAGGAAGACGGCGATATCGCCGGCGGCGTGCAGCACGCGATGCGAGCCGACCGACAGATCGGGCAGCGTGTCCAGCATCCCGTCCGCGACGGCCACGACCATGGACAGCAGGAGGACGATGCTGACGGCGCGCGTCTGCGGGGCCGCGGCGCCGCGGCCGTCGGCGACGACGAGGGCGAAGGCGCGGGCGCGCCAGCCGGGGCTGGCCTTCTGCGGCAACAGGCCCGTCGGGGCCGTATGCTCGGAGTCAGCGATGGGTGCGCACCGGTGTCCGCGACACAGCCGCGTTCGGGCCAACGCCTCGCTTGAGTCCCCCGCGAAAGCGGGGGTCCAGAGCATGTGACGGTGCGCGGCCCCTGGGCCCCCGCTTTCGCGGGGGACTCAAGGAAGGGAGGCCTCGCGCCGGCATGGCCTCACGTGCTGGCGCGCTGGCGGAGGGCGGCTTCGATGGCGGCGAGCGCGGCCGGTCCCTGGTCGGCGGCGGGGCCGCCGCCCTGGGCCATGTCGGGACGGCCGCCGCCACCCTGGCCGCCGAGCGCGGCGACGCCGGCCTTGACCAGCTCGCGCGCGTCGAAGCGCGGGCTCAGGTCGTCGGTGACGGCGACGAGATTGGCCGCCTTGCCCTCGTGCGTGGCGACGATGGCGATGACGCCGGAGCCGATCTGCTTCTTGAGGTCGTCGGCGAGACTCTTCAGCTCCCGCGCCGGCACGCCCTCGAGCAGGCGCGACGCGAACTTGACGCCGGCGACGTCCTTGGTGCCGGCGCCGTCGCCGGCCGCCGTGCTGCGCGGGCCGGCGAGCGCCGCGGCGCGGCGGGCGTCGCTGAGCTCGCGTTCAACCTTGCGGCGCTCATCGAGGAGTGCCGCGATGCGGTTGGGCAGCTCCGCCGGCTGCACCTTGAGGGCGTCGGCGGCATCGGCCAGCAGCTTCTCCCGCTCGGCGACGTAGTCGACGGCGGCCTTGCCGGTGAGGGCGTCGAGGCGGCGCACGCCGGCGGCCACCGCCCCCTCGCCCACGATCTTGAAGAGGCCGATGTCGCCGGCGCGGCGCACATGCGTGCCGCCGCAGAGCTCGGTGGAGAAGGCTTGCGTCTCGTCCTCGCCGCCCATGGAGACGACGCGGACTTCGTCCCCATATTTCTCGCCGAAGAGGGCGAGCGCGCCGGCCTTCACCGCCTCGTCCGGCGTCATCAGCCGCGTCGTCACGGCGGCGTTGCGGCGGATGCGGTCGTTGACCTCGGTCTCGACGGCGCGCAGGTCGTCGGGTGACAGCGCCTTCGGATGGCTGAAGTCGAAGCGCAGCCGATCGGGCGCCACGAGCGAGCCCTTCTGCGTGACGTGGGTGCCGAGGCGGCGGCGGAGCGCCTCGTGCAGGAGATGCGTCGCCGAATGGTTGGCGCGCAAGGCCGTGCGCCGCTCGCCGTCGACGCGCATCTCCACGACGTCGCCGACAGCGACGCTGCCCTTGGTCACGGTGCCCAGATGGACATGCAGGTCGCCGAGCTTCTTCTGCGTGTCGCGGACGGCGATCTCGGCCCCGGCGGCCGTGAACATGACGCCGCTGTCGCCCATCTGCCCGCCGGACTCGCCGTAGAACGGCGTCTGGTTGGCGATGAACGCGATCTTCGTCCCGGCTTCGGCCCTCTCGACCGGCTTGTTGTCGACGAGGAGCGCGGTGACCTTGCCCTCCGCCATCTCGGTCGAATAGCCGAGGAACTCGGTGGCGCCGAGCTTCTCGCGCAGCTCGAACCAGACGCCTTCGGTCGCGGCGTCGCCGGAGCCGCGCCAAGCCAGGCGGGCGGCTTCGCGCTGGCGCTCCATGGCGGCGTCGAAGCCCGTGGTGTCGACCTGGCGGCCCTGGCCGCGCAGGATGTCCTGCGTGAGGTCGAGCGGGAAGCCGAAGGTGTCGTAGAGCTTGAAGGCGACCTCGCCCGGCAGCGGCTGCGTCTCGCCGAGCTTCGCCATCTCCTCGTCGAGGATGCCGAGGCCGCGCGCCAGCAGGCGCTTGAACTGGCTCTCTTCGTGGCGGAGGGTCTCGGCGATCGTCGCCTGGGCGCGCACGAGTTCCGGATAGGCGGTGCCCATCTGCGCCACCAGGGCCGGCACCAGCTTCCACAGCAGCGGCTCCTGCGCGCCGAGACGGTGGGCGTGGCGCATGGCGCGGCGCATGATGCGGCGGAGCACGTAGCCGCGGCCCTCGTTGAGCGGCATGACGCCGTCGGCGATGAGGAAGCTCGACGCGCGCAGGTGGTCGGCGATGACGCGGTGCGACACCGCATGCGGGCCGTCGGGATGCGTGTTCGAGGCCTCGGCCGAGGCCTCGATCAGGGCGCGCATGAGGTCGATGTCGTAGTTGTCGTGTTTGCCCTGCAGCACGGCGGCGAGCCGCTCGAGGCCCATGCCGGTGTCGATCGAGGGGCGCGGCAGCGGCACGCGCTGGTCCTTGGTCAGCTGCTCGTACTGCATGAAGACAAGGTTCCAGATCTCGATGAAGCGGTCGCCGTCCTGATCGGGGCTGCCGGGCGGGCCGCCGGCGACCTCGGGGCCATGGTCGTAGAAGATCTCCGAACACGGGCCGCAGGGGCCGGTATCGCCCATGGCCCAGAAATTATCGGAGGTGGGGATGCGGACGATCTTCGAGTCCGGGAGGCCGGCGATCTTCTTCCAGAGGTTGAAGGCGTCGTCGTCCTCGGAGAAGACGGTGATCAGCAGGCGCTCCTTCGACAGGCCGTAGACCTTCGTCACCAGGTTCCAGGCGAGCTCGATGGCGAGGTCCTTGAAGTAGTCGCCGAACGAGAAGTTGCCGAGCATCTCGAAGAAGGTGTGGTGGCGGGCGGTGTAGCCGACGTTCTCGAGGTCGTTGTGCTTGCCGCCGGCGCGCACGCATTTCTGCGCCGTGGCGGCGCGCGTGTAGTCGCGCTTCTCGACGCCGGTGAAGAGGTTCTTGAACTGCACCATGCCGGCGTTGGTGAAGAGCAGCGTCGGGTCGTTGCGCGGCACGAGCGGCGAGGACGGCACGACCGCGTGGCCGTGCTTGGCGAAGTAGTCGAGGAACGTCGCGCGGATGTCGTTGGCGGTCTGCATGGCACGGTTTTATCCTGGGGCCGCCGGGGTGTCCAGGAAGGGCCGGAACAGCGGCCGTTAAGCATAGCTGGCAACCGGCGCCGGACCTGCCAAGGTGTCCCCTGATTATTGCCCGACCGCCGTTTGATTCACGCGGAGACGCGGAGACGCGGAGGACATCAGGCGGTTGACGATCCGGTGCAAACCGGCCTTCATTGTTGGAGCCCCGAAATTGACGAGCAGGCCAACCGGCAGGTTCAAAAGCCGAAGGTAGGTAAGCACTTGCTTCGGGTGAACGGGCGACACTCTCTCGACCGACTTGATCTCCACCACAACCCGGCGTTCGACGATCAGATCGACGCGCAGGCCCTCGTTGAAATGCGGACCCTCATAGTCGAACGAAATCGGCTTCTGTCGTTCGATGTGCAGACCGCGCCGCTGCAGATCACGGGCCAGCACGACCTCGTAGACGGATTCCAGAAGTCCAGGTCCAAGGCCGATATGAAGCTTGTATGCAGCATCGACGATCTCGCCAGTGATATCGTCTAGGGTTCTCTCCGCGCCCACTCTGCCCTCCGCGTCTCCGCGGCTCCGCGTGCCAATTCCTTGCAATGTCTGCCAGCGATCGAATGCGACGATTGAGGTGACCAGAAAGGGGCGGGTCTGGGACCCGCCCCTACAGCCGCACCGTAGAGAGGGACGGCGGGCGGTTCTATTCGCCGCTGCTGTCTTCGCTGGCGGCGGAGCCGTCCATCATGTGGCCGGCGACGATGCCGGCGTTCTGGCGGATGGCCTTTTCGATCTCGGCGGCGACGGCGGGGTTCTCCTTGAGGAAGGTCTTGGCGTTCTCGCGGCCCTGGCCGATGCGCTGGCCGTTGTGGGAGAACCAGGCGCCGGACTTCTCGACCACGCCGGCGGCGGTCCCGAGGTCGATCAGCTCGCCGTTCTTCGAGATGCCCTCGCCGTACATGATGTCGAACTCGACGACACGGAACGGCGGCGCCATCTTGTTCTTCACCACCTTCACCCGCGTCTGGTTGCCGACGACGGTGTCGCGCTCCTTGATCGAGCCGATGCGGCGGATGTCGAGGCGGACGGAGGCGTAGAACTTGAGCGCGTGGCCACCGGTCGTGGTCTCCGGGTTGCCGAACATGACGCCGATCTTCATGCGGATCTGGTTGATGAAGATCACCATGCAGCGCGATTTCGAGATCGACGCCGTGAGCTTGCGCAGCGCCTGGCTCATCAGGCGCGCCTGCAGGCCCATGTGCGAATCGCCCATCTCGCCCTCGAGCTCGGCGCGCGGCACGAGCGCCGCGACGCTGTCGACCACGAGCACGTCGATGGCGCCGGAACGGACCAGGGTATCGGCGATCTCGAGCGCCTGCTCGCCGGCATCGGGCTGCGAGATCAGCAACTCGTCGATGTTGACGCCGAGCTTGGTCGCGTAGGACGGATCGAGCGCATGCTCGGCATCGATGAAGGCGCAGGCGCCGCCCTGCTTCTGCGCCTCGGCCACGACCTGGAGCGCCAGGGTCGTCTTGCCCGAGCTCTCCGGGCCGTAGATCTCGATGATGCGGCCGCGCGGCAGGCCGCCGATGCCGAGCGCGATATCGAGGCCGAGGGACCCGGTCGACACCACCTCGGCGTCCACGGCCTTCTCGCGCTGGCCGAGGCGCATGATCGAGCCCTTGCCGAAGGCCCGCTCGATCTGCCCGAGGGCGGCGTCCAGTGCCTTGCTCCGGTCCATCATGTCCCTATCGACGAGGCGAAGATTTGGTTGCGACATGGTCGCGGGCTCCTTTCTTAGTGCATCCCCAGCGGGCGTTCAACGGGATCAACGAGCCAATTGTACATTGTTTGTTCCTGGTGGCAAGCGAAAAGTTCCCGTTTTGATCCGAATTCGCCTGCCGCCACGGCGGCAGATTAACAGGAGGTTACCAGAATTCGAGCTCGCCGGCGGCCGGGAGAACAAAAATGGACAATCGAGCCCATGCCCGGCGGAGCAAACCCGCCGGCGTGTGCAGGGATCTCG
>JBKOWC010000157.1:0-6590 GCA_046724215.1 Pseudomonadota bacterium
GTGCGATCCTCGGTGACGTCGTGACCGGCCTCGCGCAGGCGCGCGGTGAGCGCCGCCAGGTCGCGCGCGATGAACGCTGGATGCGCCTTCCGCGCCGGCGCGAAATTCTGCTCGACGCCGAGATGGACCTTGAGCGCGCCGCGTTCGAACCACACGCCGCCGCGTGCCGCCAGCTGCGGCGGCTTGGCGCGTTCGGGTATCCCGAGAATGCCGGTGTAGAAGGCGCGGGCGGCGGGCTCGCCGCCGGCCGGCATCGCCAGCTGGACATGATCGAGCGCTTTGACCTGCATGGCCGCCCGGCTCACTTGCGGTAGCTGACGCGCCAGACGATGCCGCCGATATCGTCGGCGACGAGGAGGCTGCCGTCGGCGGCGACCGCGAGGCCCGCGGGCCGGCCCCAGACCTCGGCCGTCGCCGTGCCGGCGCTCCAGAAGCCGGTGAGGAAGTTCTCGTAGTAGCCGGCGGGACGCCCGTTCGCGAAGGGCACGCGCACCACCTTGTAGCCGGTGGGTTTCGAGGAATTCCATGACCCGTGCAGGGCGACGAAGGCGCTGCCGCGATAGTCCGCCGGAAACTGCTGGCCCTCGTAGAACACGAGGCCGAGCGGCGCGGAATGCGATTCGAACAGGAGATCCGGCACGATCGCCTTGGCCACCAGGTCCTGCCGCTGCGGGAAATCCGGCTGCGCATGCTGCCCGATATAGGCGTAGGGCCAGCCGTAGAAGCCGCCGGGCGCGAGCCGCGTCAGATAGTCCGGCACCAGGCCGTCGCCGAGCCCGTCGCGCTCGTTGACGACGGCATAGACGTCGTCGGTGCCGGGGTAGAGCGCGAGGCCGACCGGATTGCGCAGGCCGGAAGCATAGGTCTGCTGGTCGCTGCCGTCGGCCGCGAAGGACTGCACCGTGGCGCGCGGGCTCGGATCCTCGTCGATGTTGCCCTCGGAACCGACGGCGACGAAGAGGCGGCTGCCGTCGCGGCTGAAGAGCAGGATGCGCGTGCCGTGGCCGCCGCCATCGCCGAGGGCGCCGGGCGGCGTCACCGGCTGGCGCGGGCCGCCGGCCTGGGTCGCGCCCGCATGCCAGGGCAGCCGCCAGACGCGCGTGGTGTCGGAGACGTAGAGCCAGTCGCCGCGGAAGGCCATGCCGTGGACATCGCGGAAGCCGCTGGCAAAGGTGCTCTTGAGTTCGGCGCGCCCGTCCCCGTCGGCATCGCGCAGCACGGTGATCCTTCCGAGCTTGGCCTGGGCGAGGAAGGCGTCGCCGTTGGGCGCCACGGCCAGCCAGCGGGCGCTCTCGAGACCGTCGGCGAACGGATTGACCGAAAACCCCTCGGGAACCTGGAAGGGCGGCGGGTCCGGGCGGTCAATCGCTTCGAACGAGTTCGCCACGGCCTCGGTGGCGTAGGGCTTCGGCAGCTGGTCGGCCCGGATGGTGAACCGCTGGCCGGGACGCTGGTCCGGTGCCGGGTCGGCCCCCTGGGCGGCAATGCTGCAGACAAGAAGCGAGAGGGCCAGGAGAACGGGACGCCGCAGGATGCGGATGGCACGGCCCGGGCGCGGAAGGCTGCTCGGCATCGGGACCTCCTGACTGCGCGGTACGGCGATATATGGTAAGCGGCCGGTTAAGGCAAAGCGCCTTTTCCTGCGTAACTAATCCTTAAAGCCGGGCATGTAAACCTTTGTCGAATCCGCGGAAGACCCGAGGAATTTAGCGAGGATTGTTTGAACATCGCCGGGCATTTGCTAAGGTGGCCGCCAGCATGGGGACCACGTCAGCTCGTCCGGCCAGCCAGCCCCGCCATCGCCCGTCGCGGCGGTATCGCCCGGAACATCGGCGACGGCGGCGGGCTCGCAGCAGGAACCTAGCGTCTCCCATGATGTCGACCAGCGACGATATCCGCTACCTGATCGGCCTTGCGCGCGACAAATCCGTCGAGAGCCGCAAGCGGCTGGTCGCCGTGGTCAGCGACATCTTCTTTTCCGATCAGGCCGTCCTCACCGACTATGAGCGCGCCCTCATCACGGAGATCCTGCACAAGCTGATCTACGAGCTGGCGACGCCGGTGCGCGACTCCCTCTGCGCGCACCTCGCCGGCAATGCGGCCATGCCGCGCAGCCTGGCCGACCGGCTGGCCGCCGACGAAGTGGAAGTCGCGGCGCCGATCCTGCTCAACAACGAAGCGCTCCTGGACGTCGAGCTGATCGAGGTGGTGCGCCACCGCGGCCTCGAGCATCAGCTGACCCTGGCGATGCGGCGCATGCCGACGGAGGCGACCGCCGACCTGGCATTCGAATCCGGCGAAGGCGACCTGATCCAGAGGCTGATGGAAAGCCCGGATCCGGCCATCGTCGATGCGACGATGAGCTACCTGATCGATCAGGCAAAGAGCGTGGACAGCTTTCAGGAGCCGATCCTGCGGCGTGCGGAGCTCAGCGAGCGGCTGGCCAAGAAGATGATCCTGTGGATTCTCGCCGCCCTGCGCCAGCACATCCTCGATCGCTTCGACGTCGACGTCACCACGTTGGACGACACGATCGAGGCCGTGACCGACGGCCTGGTCGCCCATCTGGGCGGCGAGCGGGATCGCCGGCAGGAGGACCGCGCCGGCGCGCTGGCCGCGCGCCTCGACGCGGCGCATCAGATCACGCCGCGGCTGCTGATCCAGGCCTTGCGCCAGGGCGAGGTGCGGCTGTTCATCGCCCTGCTCGCCCAGTTGACCGGGCTGCGCCTGCCGCTCGTGCGCCGGCTCATGTTCGAACCGGGCGGCGAGGGCTTGGTCGTGGCCGGCCGCGCGGTCGGCTTCGAAAAGGCGACCGTGGCCTCGATCTATCTGCTGTGCCGCCGGGCCCGGCCGAGCGACTGGGCCGCCGATCCGCGCGAACTGTCGCGCGTGCTCTCGATGTACGACCGCGTCCAGCCGGCGGCCGCGCAGGCCGTTCTCGCCCGCTGGCGCCGCGATCCGGACTTCCTCTACGCGCTGAAGAACGTCGAGGAGGCAAGAGCGGATGCGCCCGCAGTCTGAAACGCCGGCGGTCGGATCTTCGGAAACCGCGCGCCCTGAGCCGCGAGCAAAGGTTGCAACGCCGGCCGATGCCGCAAGCGCGGAGGCGCTGCCGGCCGCCCTGCTCGACGAGATCTTCAAGCGCGAGCTGCTCGATCACGGGCCGGCGCTCTATGTGGCGAACCTCGAGGGACGCATCATCTGGGCCAATGCCGGCTACCGGCGGCTGAGCGAAGTCGCCGGCGGCCGCCTGCTGCCGGTCGAGGAGATCGCCGCCGAAATCACATTGCTCGGCAGCATGGTGTTCCGCGAGGACGTGCTCCGCCTCGGCGACACGGCGCAGCGGCTGCGCTCGCGCCATGTCGCGCTGCGCGACGGCAGCGGCGAGGTCACGGCCATTGCCGGCATCGTCCAGTCGCTGCCCGAGGAATCGCAGCGGCTGGAGACGATCGCCGCGTTGCGCGACCGCTTTGACGACCTCACCCGGCTAGTCTCCGACTGGACCTGGGAGACCGACGCGAGCCTCGTCCTCGTCAACATGTCGAACCGCGTGACGGAGATGTTGGGCTTCCACCCGCGCGAGTTGATCGGCCGCAACCTGCTGTCGCTGCTCGGCGGCGAGACCAATCGCCCGGCGATCGAGCAGCGCTTCCAGCGCCACTCGCCGTTCCGCAATCAGGCGGTCGATGTTCTCGCAAAGTCCGGCGAGGCGAAGACGTTCCTGTTGAGCGCAGTTCCGGTCTTCAATTTCACGACCGGCGCGCTGACCGGCTATCGCGGCACCGCGACCGACGTCACCGAACTGCGCAAGCGCGAGATCGGCCTCCGCTCGGCCAAGGAAATGGCGGAGATGGCGAGCCGCGCCAAGACCGAATTCCTCGCCAACATGAGCCACGAGCTCCGTACGCCGCTCAATGCCATCATCGGCTTCGCCGAGGTGATGCATATGGAGCTGCTGGGGCCGATCGGCAATCAGCAGTATCACGGCTATGTCGGCGACATCCACGACAGCGCCCGCCACCTGCTCGGCCTCATCAACGACATCCTCGACGTCGCCAAGATCGAGGCCGGCCGCGTCGAGCTGTCGGAATCGACGATCGACGTGAAGAGCATCTTCGACGCCGTGGCGCGCCTCATCCGCGAGCGCGCGCTCCGCGCCGAGGTGCGGCTCGAGATGGCGGTGGCGCCGAACCTGCCCCCGCTCGTCGCCGACGAGCGCAAGCTCAAGCAGATCCTGATCAACTTGCTGTCGAACTCGGTGAAGTTCACGCCGGCCGGCGGCGCCATCCGCCTGGTGGCCAAGCCCGATCCGGCGACGGGCGATCTCGTGATCACCGTGGCCGACACCGGCATCGGCATCGCCGACGCCGACGTGGACCGCGTGATGGAACCGTTTGGCCAGGTCGACAACGTCATCAACCGCAAGCATCGCGGCACCGGCCTCGGCCTGCCGCTGACCAAGGGCCTGGTGGAACTGCATGGCGGCAGCTTCACGCTCGAGAGCACGCCCGGCGCCGGCACGACCGTCACCATCCGGATGCCGGCCCGGCGCCTGAAGCGCTGAGCCGCAAGCGGGCATCGCCGTGAGTTATGCGTCGCCGCGGGCCGCCGCCTGGGGCGGCCGCCGCGATGCGCTCGACGCGCCGGCCCTCGTCCTCGGCGCCAGCTATGTGGGGTTCGGCTCCCTCTGTCGCGAGAGCGGCCTCACGCTGATCCAGGGATTGACCTCGACGACGACCGCCTGGGCCCTCCCGGGCCAAGTCGCGATGATCGAGCTTTACGGCGTCGGCGCCTCGTTCGTGGCGATCGTCCTGGCCGTGGCGTTGGCCAATGCGCGCCTGTTGCCGATGACGATCACGCTGACTCCGGTGATGCGCAGCGCGGATACCCCGCGCGGGCGGCTCTACCTTGCCGCGCATTTCATCGCGGTCACCGCCTGGGCCCAGGGCATGCAGCGCTGCCCCGATCTGCCACGCGAGCAGCGCCTGCCCTATTTCCTCGGCTTCGCGACGACGCTGTGGCTGGTGACGCTCGTCGGCACGGTCGTCGGATTCTTCGCGGCGGGACAGCTGTCGGGCTCGGTGTCGCTCGGGCTCGTGTTCCTCAATCCGATCTATTTCATGCTGATCTTCATGGTCGACCTCAGGCAGCGCATCAGGGCGCTGGCCCTCGGCTTCGGCGCCGTACTCGGACCGTCGCTGACGGCAGTCGTCGCCGACTGGGGCCTGCTGGTCGCGGGCGTGGTCGCCGGCAGCGCGGCGTTTCTCGTCGACCGGCAGTTCGCCCGGCGGCGGCGACCGTCATGACGAGCGCCTATCCCTGGCTGGTGCTGCTGGCCGGTGCCGTCGCCACCTACGCCTGGCGTGGCGTCGGCGTGCTGCTGTCGGGCCGCATCGACGCCGAAGGGCCGCTCTTCCGCTGGATCGGTGCCGTCGCCTATGCGCTCCTCGCCGCTCTGATCGCGCGGATGATCGTGCTGCCGATCGGGCCGCTGGCAGCGACCGCGCTCTTCGACCGCCTGGGTGCCGCCGTCGCGGCGCTCGCCGTGTTCCTGCTGACGCGGCGCAGCCTGCTGTTCGGCGTGCTCGCCGGGGCGGCAACGCTCATGCTGCTGACGAGTCTGCAAAACAACCCCATGCATTAAAAAATAGTCCTTTCCTTTCAACGGACTCGATTTGTCGATCCGTGACCGTTCCGGAACCGGTGGGATCGAGATCGGACGGCCGGCGCCCCGAATTGCGCGCCGCGGCCGCCGTCCTTATGGTGCCGGCCATGCAAAGGCTGGACGTCTATCAATCGCTGTGGGCGATGGAGCTGCGGCGGCCGGACGGGCTCGAATGGCCGCTCGAGAAGAAGTTCGAGATGTGCCGGGCGGCCGGCTATGACGGCCTCGCCATCGATCTCGTCGACACCGACATCGCCGCGACCAGGGTCATGCGGCCGCTCTACGAAGCGTACCGGCTCGGCTGCATCATCAATGCCTTCCCGAAATCGATCGAGGACCTGCGGCCCGTGCTCGTCGCGGCGCGGGAGTTCGATGCCCGCTTCGTCAACGTCATCGGGCTCGTCATGCCCTTGCGCGTCGAAGAGGCGGCGCCCGTCATCCGCGCCTGGATGCGGATGGCCGACGAGACCGGCGTCACCGTCCATTTCGAGACGCACCGCAACTGCATCACCAACGACCTCTTCTTTACGCTGCTGCTCATGGAGGCGGTGCCGGAGATGCGGCTCTGCGCCGACCTTTCGCACTACCTGATCGACCGCGAGTTCCGCTATCCCCTGAGCGCCGGCGACCATGCCCTGATCCGCCGCATCCTCGAACGCTCCGACGCGTTCCAGGGCCGCGTCGCCTCGCGCGAGCAGATCCAGGTGCAGATCACCTTTCCGCAGCACCAGAAGTGGTTCGACCTCTTCCTCGGCTGGTGGGAGGAAGGCTTCCGCCTGTGGCGCGCCCGCGCGGCGCCGGATGCCGTGCTCAACTTCCAATGCGAACTGGGACCGCCGCGCGACTACGCCATCACCGGCCCGGACGGCTATGAGATGTCCGACCGCTGGACCGAAGCGCTCGTCATCCGCGACCGCGTGCAGGC
>JBKOWC010000121.1:0-5845 GCA_046724215.1 Pseudomonadota bacterium
GCGGCGAGTCGATCGTGATCGACGGGTTCCATGCGGCCGAGCGGCTGCGGCGAGAGCAGCCGGACGCGTTCGCGCTGCTCACGCGCCATGCCGTGCCGTTCCGCTATGTCGAGAAGGGCAAGGTCGACATCCAGACGCGCGCGCCGCTCATCGAGCTCGACAGCGACGGCGAGCTGCGCGCCGTGCGCTACAACAACCGCTCGGCGGCGCCGTTCGACCTGCCGGAGGATGTCGTCGTCCCCTACTACACCGCCTATCGCCGCTTCAGCCGCCTGCTCCACGATCCCGCTGTCACCGTCGGCTTCCGGCTCGCCGCCGGCGACCTCTTCATCGTCGACAACCAGCGGGTGCTGCACGGGCGCCGCGGGTTCGGCAGCGGCCGCCGCCACCTGCAGGGCGCCTATGCGGACAAGGACGGGCTGCTGAGCAAGCTGCGCGTGCTGGAGGGCGCATGAACCCGGTCGTTGCCGAGATCGAGGCGCTGTTCGCGCGGCATGGGGGCGAGACCTACGGCGAGGGCGTGACGCAGCTGCAGCACGCGTTGCAGACGGCGGCGCTGGCGGCGGCCGAGGGCGCCGACGACGCGCTCGTCGTCGCCGCGCTTCTCCACGACGTCGGCCATTTCCTGCAGCCGACCGACGATTCCTTCGGCTATCACAAGCACGACCGTTCCGGCGGCGCCTGGCTGGCGCAGCGCTTCGGACCGGCGGTGAGCGAGCCGGTGCGCCTGCATGTGGCGGCCAAGCGCTGTCTCTGTGCGACAGAGGCGGACTATTTCGGCAAGCTGTCGGCCGCATCGGTGCATTCGCTGAGCAAGCAGGGCGGCCCGATGTCCGCCGCGGAGGTGGCGGCCTTTTCGGCATCGCCGCACGCAGCAGCCGCGATGCGCCTGCGCCGCTGGGACGACGGCGGCAAGCTCGAGGGCATCGTCGTGCCGGATCTCCCCGACTACCGCGAGCGGATCGCGCGCCTGCTGAAGGCGTGAGGGCGAGAGGCTACTCGCCGATGAGGTGAAGCACGACGGTGCGCCGGTGCGGCGCCCGCCGGTGCTCGAAGAGATAGATGCCCTGCCAGGTGCCGAGCGCCAGCCGGCCCGACGTCACGGGAATCGCGAGCTGGGTCTGCGTCAACGCCGTGCGCAGATGCGCGGGCATGTCGTCGGGGCCCTCTGTGCCGTGCCGATAGCGGCCGGGCGCCTCCGGCGCGATCGTCTCGAAGAAGGCCTCCATGTCCGTGCGGACGTTCGGGTCGGCGTTCTCCTGGATGAGGAGCGACGCCGAGGTATGCGGGCAGAACAGGGTGAGAAGGCCGGCGGCGATGCCCTGCTCGTCCACCCATCGCGCCACCAGCGGCGTGATCTCCGCGAGACCGCGGCGCTCGGTCGACAGTTCGAGGCGGTGAAAGGCCTGGCGCATCGGCAACATTGACTTCCCGTGGACTGTTTGCAATGTGGCGCGCTCCGACGCAAGGGCAACGGCATGCGCATATTGGTCACGGGTTCCTCGGGCTGGCTGGGGCAGACGCTGGTGCCGCGGCTCTGCCGGGACGGGCACGACGTCGTCGGTATCGATCCGCTGCCGGCGCCGACCACGCGCGTCGTCGGCTCGATCGCCGATCGCGGCCTCGTGCGCGCGACGTTGCGGGATTTCGGCATCGAGGCGCTGATCCATGCCGGCGCCCGGCACAAGCCGCATGTCGCGACGCATCCGGCCGGCGAGTTTGTCTCCGTCAACGTCCAGGGCACCCTCAACCTGCTCGAGGAATCGGTGGCGCCGGGATCGACCGTCGACCGCTTCGTCTTCACCTCGACGACGTCGCTGATGGTGTCGAACGAGATCCGCGCCGGACGCTCGGGCGGCGCGACGCGCGCGGTATGGATGACCGAGGCGATGACGCCCCTGCTGCCGCGCAATATCTACGGCGTCACCAAGCTCTCGGCCGAGCATCTCTGCCGCATGTTTCACGAGCAGCACGGCCTGCCCGTCGTCATCCTGCGCACGGCGCGCTTCTTTCCCGAGGAGGACGACATGGCGCATGCCATCCTCCAGTCGGAGGAGAACACGAAGGCCAATGAGTTCCTGTTCCGCCGCCTGACCGTCGAGGATGCCGCCGAGAGTCACGTTCGGGCTCTCGAGAAGGCGCCCGACCTCGGCTTCGACACCTTCATCGTTGTCGCCAAGACGCCGTTCTCGCCGGACGATTGCGAGGAACTGATCGCTGACGCGCCCGCGGTCGTGGCGCGCTATTTCCCGCACTACCGGGAGATCTACACGCGTCTCGGATGGACGATGTTCGAGTCGATCGACCGCGTCTACGACTCGAGCAAAGCGGCGACGCGCCTAGGCTTCGTGTGCCGGACGGGATTCCGGGAGAAGCTGGCGGAGCTCGAAGCGCGCTTGCAGCCTGTACACAGCCGATGATCATATACTCAATTCGTCATTGCCGGGCTTGACCCGGCAATCCAGCAGCGCTCGGAAGTCTCGATTCATCCGGTAGCCCTGGATCGCCGGGTCAAGCCCGGCGATGACGATTGGGGAAGGTTGAACCGCAAGTCATTTCGGGCTTCTCAGCAGCGCCCCAGGGCTGGGCATCACACCGTCACTTCGCCGCGACCACCGGTCTTGCCTCCTCGTGCGCGGCTTCCTGCTGGCGCTGCCACATGGCGGCGTACTTGCCGCCTTGCGTCAGCAGTGCCGCGTGGCGGCCGCGTTCGACGATGCGGCCGGCCTCGAGCACGATGATCTCGTCGGCGTGGATGACCGTCGACAGGCGGTGGGCGATGACGAGCGTGGTGCGGTCGGCGGAGACCTCCTGCAGGCTCTTCTGGATCTCCTTCTCGGTGTGGGTGTCGAGGGCCGAGGTGGCCTCGTCGAAGAGCAGGATCATCGGCTGCTTCAGGATGGTGCGGGCGATGGCGACGCGCTGCTTCTCGCCGCCCGAGAGCTTCAGGCCGCGCTCGCCGACCATGCTCTTGTAGCCGTCCGGCAGGCCGAGGACGAAGTCGTGAATGCGCGCCAGCTTGGCGGCGCGTTCCACTTCCTCCTTCGTCGCGTCCGGGCGGCCATAGGCGATGTTGTAATAGATCGTGTCGTTGAACAGCACCGTGTCCTGCGGGACGATGCCGATGGCGGCGCGCAAGGATTGCTGCTGCACGTCGCGGATGTCCTGGCCGTCGATCGCGATGCGGCCGGCATTCACGTCATAGAAGCGGAACAGCAGGCGCGAGATCGTCGACTTGCCGGCGCCGCTGGGGCCGACGATGGCGACGGTCTTGCCCGGCGGCACGCTGAACGATATGCCCTTGAGGATCGGCCGCCGCGCGTCATAGCCGAACTCGACGTTCTCGAAGATGACGGCCCCGCGCTCGACCCGTAGCGGCGGCGCACCCGGCTTGTCCTCGATCTCGACGTCGACATGCAGCAGGTCGAACATCTTCTCCATGTCGATCAGGGCCTGGCGGATCTCGCGATAGACCGTGCCGAGGAAGTTGAGCGGCAAATAGAGCTGGATGAGATAGCTGTTCACCAGCACGAAATCGCCGACCGTCATCGTCCCGCCGACGACGCCCTTGGCCGCCAGCCCCATCATGATGGTGAGGCCGACGGCGATGATGAAGGCCTGGCCGATGTTGAGCAGCGACAGGCTCGTGCGGCTGGCGACGCCAGCCTTCTCGTAGCGCTGCAGGGCCACGTCGTAACGGCGGGATTCGTGCGCCTCGTTGCTGAAGTACTTGACGGTCTCATAGTTGAGCAGGCTGTCGATGGCCTTGGTGTTGGCCTCCTCGTCGGCCTCGTTCATGCGCCGGCGGTACTTGATGCGCCATTCCGTCACCGT
This sequence comes from Pseudomonadota bacterium, assembly GCA_046724215.1. Lineage (GTDB taxonomy): Bacteria > Pseudomonadota > Alphaproteobacteria > Dongiales > Dongiaceae > JBKOWC01. The sequence continues at coordinate 3,835 of JBKOWC010000121.1, forward strand.
GACGGTGTACCAGACATAGCCGGTGATGGTGACGAAGGTGATGAGCGCGAACCAGAAGTTGTAGAAGTCCCAGAGGATGCCGCAGACCAGTGCGATCTCCAGCAGCGTCGGCACGACGTTGAAGAGGATGAAGAAGAGGAAGTACTCGATGCCGTTGGCGCCGCGCTCGATGACGCGCGAGAGCCCGCCGGTCTGCCGCTCCAGGTGGAAGCGCAGGGAAAGGCGGTGCAGATGCTGGAAGGTGCGCAGCGCGACCCGGCGGATGGCGCGCTGCGCTACCTTGGCGAAGACGCCGTCGCGCAGTTCGGCGAACCCCGGGGCCAGAATGCGGGCGAGTCCGTAGGCGAGCGGCATGCCGACCGGCAGCGCCAGCACGGCGCCGCCCTTGGGGGACAACGCGTCGACCATGTGCTTGAACATGATCGGCAGGTAGACGTTGGCGATCTTGGCGGCGACCAGGAATCCGATCGCCAGCAGCACGCGTGCCCGCAGTTCCAGGTCGCCGGCCGGCCAGAGGTGCGGCAACAGCTGACGCAAGGCGGTCGGCCGGCCGGGACGCCGCGGCGGCGCAGCATCAGCGGCCGTCGTCACGACCTTCACCTGGCAGCGGTTGGCAGCCCATGGGCGACCTTATATAGAAAGGCCCCATGCCGCGCCAACCGCTCGAGGTCCTCAACAACGTCTTCGGATTCCAGGACTTCCGGGGCGACCAGGCCGCCATCATCGACCACGTCGTCGCCGGCGGCGAGGCGCTGGTCCTGATGCCGACCGGCGGCGGCAAGTCGCTCTGCTACCAGATCCCGGCGCTCTGCCGCGAGGGCGTCGGCATCGTCGTCTCGCCGCTGATCGCGCTGATGCGCGACCAGGTCGAGGCCCTGCGCCAGCTCGGCGTGCGCGCGGCGGCCCTCAACTCCACGATCCCCTTCGGCGAGGCGATGCGAATCGAGCGGCAGATGATCGCCGGCGAGATCGACCTCGTCTACGTCGCGCCCGAACGGCTGCTGACCGACGGCTTCCTCGATCTGCTCGGCCGTTGCCGGCTCGCGCTCTTCGCCATCGACGAAGCGCATTGTGTCTCCCAGTGGGGGCATGACTTCCGGCCGGAGTATCTGCAGCTCACGGTCCTGCATCAGCGCTTTCCGCAGGTCCCGCGTATCGCGCTCACCGCCACCGCCGACGGACCGACCCGCCGCGACATCGTCGAGCGTCTGGACCTCGGCAACGGCCAGGTCTACGTCGCCGGGTTCGACCGGCCCAACATCCGCTACCGCGTCGTCGCCAAGAAGAACGCGCGGGCGCAGCTGCTCGAATTCGTGAAGGGCGAGCACGCCGGCCAGTCCGGCATCGTCTACTGCATGAGCCGCGCCAAGGTCGAGGAGACGGCCGCCTGGCTATCTCAGCAGGGCTACACCGCCCTCCCCTATCACGCCGGCCTCGACAAGCCGGTGCGCACGCAGCACCAGGACCGCTTCATCAAGGAAGACGGGGTCATCGTCGTCGCGACCATCGCCTTCGGGATGGGCATCGACAAGCCGGACGTGCGCTTCGTCGCCCATCTCGACCTGCCGAAGAGCCTCGAGGCCTACTACCAGGAGACCGGTCGCGCCGGGCGCGACGGGCTGCCGTCGGAGGCGTTCATGCTCTACGGCCTCGAGGACGTGACGAAGCTGCGCCAGCTGCTGGAAGCCTCCGACGCGCCCGACGCCCAGAAACGCATCGAGCGGCGCAAGCTCGAGGCCCTCGTCGGCTATTGCGAGACGACGCGCTGCCGGCGGCAGGTGCTGCTCGTCTATTTCGGCGAGACGCTGGATGAGTCCTGCGGCAATTGCGATTCCTGCCTGCAGCCGGCCGAGACCTTCGACGGCAGCGAAGCGGTGCGCAAGGCGCTCTCCTGCGTCTACCGCACGGGGCAGCGCTTCGGCGCCGGCCACGTCATCGACGTGCTGCGCGGCGGCGACACCGAGAAGATCCGCAAGTTCGGGCACGACAACCTCAGCACCTACGGGATCGG
>JBKOWC010000139.1:0-5059 GCA_046724215.1 Pseudomonadota bacterium
CTTCATGGGAAAATATTCTTTAGCGTTGGAGATGCGCATGTCCGGTTCAAACTCGCGCAGGCGTTCCGCAGCGACGGCCGCTTCCTGGGATTGGCCCGCAAGCGCAGCACTGGCTGCGGCGACACAGGTCGCGAGCATAAAGCTTGGTTTCTCGACCGCCGCCTTTTCCGCCCATTGATACGCCTCGGCGTAACGACCCGCAAAGAAGTGAGCCGCCGCTGCCGCCGTCTGCATACTGAATATTTGCGAGTCATTGGGACTAAGGCGCATGGCACGCCCCACGCGCTCCAGCGCCGCATCGGACTCGCCGATCCATACGTGGACCCAGCTGCTGAACAACCAAGCCCATGCCAGGTTTGGATTGAGCAAGAGGGCGCGCTCAGTCAGGACGATGCCATCGTCGTGCTTGCCGACGACATAGGAGAGGGCCATCCCGGCCGTGGATAGCGCCACGGCGTCATCTTTGCCCAGCTCGGCCGCCCGCCGCGCCAACCGCTCCGCCTCGGCCGCCTCCTGCCGGCGATCGGTCGTCCAGCCGCTTGCCTTGCGTTGCAGGTAGCACCGCGCCGCCATGCCATAGGCCGATGCGAAGTCGGGGTCGAGCTCGATGGCCCGATAGAACATGCGGAGGGCTTCGTCGTTGGCCTCTCTTGTCCAACGATGGACGCCGGCCATACCGCGCAGAAAGTAGTCATAGGCATCGAGACTCTCGGTCGGCTTCCGCTTGGACCGTTCGATCTCGGCCTGCTCCAGTTTCGGCGCGATCGCGCCCACGACCGTCGCCGTCACCTGATCCTGCAGATCAAAAATGTCCTCGAGCTGGCCTTCGAAACGGTCGGCCCATAGATGCGCGCCGGTCGAGGCATCGATGAGCTGCCCGGCGATGCGCACGCGATTGGCGGCCTTGCGCACGCTGCCTTCGAGCAGGTAGCGCACACCCAGCTCGCGGCCGATCTGCTTAACGTCGACCGCGCGGCCCTTGTAGCTGAAGCTCGAATTGCGGGCGATGACGAAGAGCCAGCGCATGCGCGATAGCGCGGTGATGATTTCCTCGACGATACCGTCGGCAAAATACTCCTGCTCCGGATCGCCGCTCAGATTCTGGAACGGCAGCACGGCGATCGAGGGCTTGGAGGGGAGCGCCGGCGCAATCGTCGGCTCCGGGGCGGGGCCGGGCGCCGGTTTTTGTCCTGCCTCGCCCTTGTCGGGCAAGCCGGCAGGCGGCGCCTCCGCAGCGAATCGGCGTTGCCGGATGGACTCGTAAAGCTCGACTGTCTGCCGTTCCGGCTTCACGCCGAGCTCGCGGTGCAGGCGGTCGCGAAGGGCCTCGTAGAGCTTCAGCGCCTGCGGGGTTTGGCCGGACTCGGCCTGGATCTGCATGAGAGCCCGGCTGGCCGACTCGCGCAGCGGATCGAGCGAGAGCAGGCGTCGCGCCGCGGCGGCGGCGCGTTCGCGGGCGCCGCTCGCCATCGATTCGTCAACCAGCCGAGTCAGGACGTCCTCGACGAGATTGCGCAGGCGCTGGCGTTCGACGAGCAGCCAGTCTTCGAAGGCCGGATCGCGGATGCCGATGCCGTCGAGGAGATCGCCGCGGTAAAGCGCCGTCGCGCGTGCGAGCGAGTCCGCTGTCCCCTCGCTGACGAGTCGTTCGAAGGTGGCGGTGTCCGAGGTGACAGCCGCGGGATCGAGCCGGACCGACTGGCGGTCGGCGACGATGGGCGGCGCCGTTGCCGACCCGAAACATTGGCGCAGCCGGGTGAGGGAATGCTTCAGGCTGTCGCGCGCCTGCTCGTCGCCGCGGTCGCTCCACAGCAGGCCCGCCAGCTTGTCGCGCGCGTGCGTGGCGCCCGGCGGCAGCGCGAGAACGGCGAGCAGGGCACGGTCCTTCTGTCCCGGCAAGTCGACGAGCTCGCCGCTCGCCAGCCGCACCTCCATGCCCCCGAAAAGCGTGAGTTCCGCGACAGCCATGGCAACTCCGCCCGTCCCCGATTTTCGGTCGCCGAGGTATCCACGTTCCTGGCGGAATTAAAGCCGATTTCCCGACGGACTCAACAGCGCTGTCCCCGCCCTCCCGATGCTTTCCCGCTGCGCCCCACGGGCCGATCCCGGGCGGGGCGTAGAAAGGACCATCGAGAGGCGGCCCGCGCCCCGAGCCGCGAGGAGAGACAGGAGACCCGATCATGCAGGCAGATCATCAAGGCTCCGGTGCCGGCAGCGCGCCTGGATTCGGTCAATCCCTCGGGCAGCCCGCCTGGGCCGCCCTGGTTCCAGCGGCGATCGTGGCGGGAGGCGGCGCGGAGCAGCCGGTCGAGCGGCTTATGACGGTGCAGTCGGCCATCGCCCGGGCCGTGCACCTGGCCATGAACCTCGGGCAGATCCGGCTACGGCTGCCCCATCATCCGTCGCTGCGTTATCGGTTCCGGTAGCGTGGCGATCAGATTTGGACCGAACGGCGATAGATACGAAGGAGAACGGAAATGGCGCTCCTTACCGACGGATTTCGGACCGAATTCTACGGCCACAGTGCAATCGCTTCATCGATGCGTTCGCTCTGGCTCGCGGTCGGCGCCGCGAGCGGACGAACCGCGATGACGCTCGCGATCTGGCACGAGCGCGCGCTGCAGCGCCGCCAGCTAGTCGCTCTCAATGACCGCGCGCTCAAGGACTTCGGCTGCACGCGTGCCGATGCCATCACGGAGGGCCATCGGCCGTTCTGGCGGACGTGATTCATCGCCCGACGCCGCGGACAGCCACCTGCGGCGGAACTGTGTTACGCTTACGGCCGGAGGCTGAGGGGAGTCACGGCGATGGCATGCAAGACAGGAGCCGAGCACCTTCGATCGCTGCAGGACGGGCGAACGGTCTATCTCGACGGGAAGCTCGTCGACGACGTCACCACGCACCCGGCGTACCGCAACGCCGTCGCCTCGGCGGCCCGTCTGTATGACTATCAGGCGCGGCCCGAGAACATCGAGCTGATGACGTTCATGCCGGAGGGCGGCACGCGGCGCGTGAGCCGCTGCTGGCAGATGCCGCGCAGCTGCGCGGAGCTCGTGCAGCGACGCCAGGCGCTGCAGGCCTGGGCGGCGCTGAGCTACGGATTCATGGGCCGCTCGCCCGACCATGTCGCCTCCACCTGCATCGGCCAGCGCATGGGACTCGAGGTCTTCGCTAAGCATGGACCGGCGCGCGCCAAGGCGCTCGCCGACTATGTCGACTATGCGACGCGGAACGACCTGTTCCTCACCTATGTGATCGTCAATCCGCAGGCCGACCGCTCGAAGGACTGGGGCGAGCAGGCGGAAGAGCTGGTGGCGCAGATCGTCGACGAGGACAGCGCGGGCCTCACGATCCGCGGCGCCAAGATGCTGGGCACCAGCTCGATCATGGCGAACGAGGTGTTCGTCGCCAACTTGCAGCCGCTGAAGCCCGGCGAGGAGGCCCTCGCCTTTTCCTGCGCCTTGCCAATGAACACCACGGGCCTGCGCGTGCTCTCGCGCAAGAGCTACGAGGCGCATGCGGTCTCGGTCTACGACAACCCGCTGTCGGCGCGCTTCGACGAGAACGATGCGCTGCTCTATTTCGACGACGTCAAGGTGCCGTGGGAGCGCGTGTTCGTGCATCGCGACACCGACATGTGCCGGGCCCAGTTCCACGACACGCCCTGCCATATCCTGCAGAACTATCAGGCGCAGATCCGGCTTTCGGTGAAGCTGAAGTTCCTGGTCGGGCTCGCCCACAAGATCACCGAGGCAATCGGCACCACCAACATGCCGCCGGTGCGCGAGCAGCTCGGCAGTCTCGCGGCCCACGCCGGCATGGTGGAGGCGATGCTGGCGGGCATGGAGGCGGCGGGCCGGCAGCAGGGCGAGTTCTACCTGCCGAACCGCCACCAGCTCTATGCCGCCCAGGTGCTGACGCAGGACCTCTATCCGCGGCTCGTCAACCTGATCCGCGATCTGGCGGGCGGCGCGCTCATCATGCTGCCCTCCTCGTTCCGCGACTGGGCCAATCCCGAGCTGGCGCCGATCCTGCGCAAGACGCAGCGCTCGCCGACCTTCACGCCCGAGGAGAAGGTCAAGCTGCTGAAGGCGGCGTGGGACGCCATCGGCTCGGAGTTCGGCTCGCGGCACACGCAGTACGAGATGTTCTATGCCGGCGCCCGCTTCGTCACCACCGGCCACAGCTACCGCACCTTCGACTGGGCCGGAGCGCGCGGCCTGGTCGACGACCTGCTGTCGACCTACGCGCTGGAAGAAGACGCCAAATCGGCGGCGGAGTGAGTGCCTGACGCTGCGGATTGCAAGAGAAATCGCGTCACACACTCCCACCCCCACTGACTCCTCCGCGAAAGCGGGGGTCCAGCAGGCCACAGACTGTGCGGTTGCCCCGCATCAAATGCGGGGCAGGCTCTGGACCCCCGCTTTCGCGGGGGAATCAGGCAAGGGGTACGCGGATTCTCGGCTGCGTTTGACACTGTGCGCATCGCGACAGACAATCCTGCTCGACACCTGACACAGACGAGGAAAGCCATGACGAGCGTGACCAAGCTGACCCCGGCCCGCAAGTTCGACTCCGAGGAATGGCAGCTGCGGGTGGATCTGGCGGCGGCGTTCCGGCTGGCGGCGGAGCTGGGCTGGCACGAGGCGGTGGCCAACCACTTCAGCCTCGCGGTCTCCGCCGACGGGAAGAAGTTCCTGATGAATCCGCGCTGGCGGCACTTCTCGCGCATCAAGGCCAGCGACCTGCAGCTGCTCGACACCGACGACAAGACGACGATGGAGCGGCCCGACGCGCCGGATCCCTCGGCGTGGTGCATCCACGGCCACATCCATGCGGCGGCGGCGCAGGCGCGCTGCATCCTGCATGTGCATCCGCCCTATGCGACGGCGGTGGCAGCACTCGCCGACCCGACGATCAAGCCGATCGAGCAGAACACGGCGCGCTACTACAACCGCATCGGCGTCGATCTCGGCTTCGGCGGCATCGCCGACAACGACGAAGAGGGCGAGCGGCTGGCGCGGGCGCTCGGCAACAACCGGCGCATCATGCTCGGCAA
>JBKOWC010000267.1:0-5916 GCA_046724215.1 Pseudomonadota bacterium
CGCCTGTACCCGCGCGCAGGGCACCTGCCAGCAGCCGGCCATGGCCAACGGGCGCTGCCGCTTCCATGGGGGCTTGAGCACCGGGCCGCGCACGGCCGAAGGGCGCGCCCGCTGCGCCCGCGCCCGCCGCACTCACGGCGCCTACTCCCGCGAGATCCTCGAGCTCGGCCGCGCCGCCCGCGCCCACGGCCGCCGCGTCCGTGCCCTCGTCGCCCTGATGCGCGGTCGCCGCGGCCGCCCCGTTCCCGCTGGACATGGGGTCCTTCCATCAAATTCGCTTGTAGGGGCGGGCTGCGCGCGCCCGTCGGTGTCCGGCACCATGCCGCCGACAATAGAGGGAGATGTGAACGATCCGCGGGCGCGCGCAGCGCGCCCCAACGCATCCGAAACGACCGCGCACGCTGCATCCGCCGCTGGACATGGGGTCCTTCCGCTATTTTCGCGGATCGGCGCCGTCCTCCGCCGGATGTTCGGCTTCAACGCGCCGCCGGTTGCGCCGCCCCGCCCCCATCCTTATGTTCCCCGCGCCCCTGCCGACCGCCCGCCGCTGAAAGCTGAGAGCTGATAGCTGAAAGCTACCCTCGCCCCATGACCGACCTCGCCCACATCCGCAACTTCGCGATCATCGCCCATATCGACCACGGCAAGTCGACGCTGGCCGACCGGCTGATCCAGGCCTGCGGCGGGCTCACCGCCCGCGAGATGCGCGACCAGGTCCTCGATTCCATGGACATCGAGCGCGAGCGCGGCATCACCATCAAGGCGCAGACCGTGCGCCTGTCCTACAAGGCCAAGGACAACCAGACCTATCAGCTGAACCTCATGGACACGCCGGGCCATGTCGACTTCGCCTACGAGGTGTCGCGCAGCCTCGCCGCCTGCGAGGGCTCGCTCCTGGTGGTGGATGCGACGCAAGGCGTCGAAGCACAAACCCTCGCCAACGTCTACCAGGCCATCGACGCCAACCACGAGATCGTGCCCGTCCTCAACAAGATCGACCTGCCGGCCGCCGAGCCCGAGCGCGTGCAGCAGCAGATCGAGGACGTCATCGGCCTCGACGCCTCCAACGCCGTCGCCATCTCGGCCAAGACCGGCCTCAACATCGACCAGGTGCTGGAGGCCATCGTCCATCGCCTGCCGGCGCCGCAGGGCGACGCGTCGCAGCCGCTGAAGGCGCTCCTCATCGACAGCTGGTACGACGCCTATCTCGGCGTCGTCGTGCTCGTGCGGGTGAAGGACGGCATCCTCAAGACCGGCATGAAGATCCGCCTCGTCTCGACCGGCGCCGCCCATCAGGTGGAGCGCGTCGGCGTCTTCACGCCCAAGGCCGAGCTGCTCGGCGAGCTCGGCCCCGGCGAGGTCGGCTTCCTCACCGCCGGCATCAAGGAAGTGGCCGATACCAAGATCGGCGACACCATCACCGACGAGCGGCGCCCCACCGCCGTCCCGCTGCCGGGCTTCAAGCCCTCCGTGCCCGTGGTCTTCTGCGGCCTCTTCCCGCTCGACGCCGCCGACTATCCCAGCTTGCGCGAGAGCCTCGGCAAGCTGCGCCTCAACGACGCCAGCTTCCATTTCGAGCCGGAGACGTCGGCCGCCCTCGGCTTCGGCTTCCGCTGCGGTTTCCTCGGCCTGCTCCACCTCGAGATCATCCAGGAGCGGCTCGAGCGCGAGTTCAACCTCGAGCTCATCACCACGGCGCCCTCGGTCGTCTACCGCATCCACCTCACCAACGGCGACGTGAAGGAACTGCACAATCCCGTCGACATGCCCGATCCCGTGCGCATCGACCACATCGAGGAGCCCTGGATCAAGGCGACGATCATCGTCCCCGACGAGTACCTCGGCTCCATCATCAAGCTCTGCGAGGACCGCCGCGGCATCCAGTCCGAGCTCACCTATGCCGGCACGCGCGTCATGCTGATCTACCGCCTGCCGCTCAACGAGGTCGTCTACGATTTCTACGACCGGCTGAAGTCGGTGAGTCGGGGCTACGCCAGCTTCGACTATCACGTCGAGGGCTACGAGACCGGCAACCTCGTGAAGATGTCGATCCTGGTGAACGGCGAGCCGGTCGATGCGCTGTCGATGATCGTGCACGCCGCCCACGCCGAACAGCGCGGCCGCGGCATGTGCGAGCGGCTCAAGGACCTGATCCCGCGCCAGCTCTTCAAGATCGCCATCCAGGCCGCCATCGGCGGGCGCATCATCGCGCGCGAGACCCTGGGCGCGCTACGCAAGGACGTCACCGCCAAATGCTACGGCGGCGACATCACCCGCAAACGGAAACTTCTGGAGAAGCAGAAGGAGGGCAAGAAGAAGATGCGCCAGTACGGCAGTGTCGAGATCCCCCAGTCCGCCTTCCTCGCCGCCCTGAAGATGAGCGACGACTGACTACGGACGCCCCGCTCCCGCTCGCGGGAGCGGGCCGGGGGTGAGGGCGGCCTAGACTTCCGCCCCTTCCTCGTTGCGCGCCATGGACTCGCGCACGTGCTTCAGGATACGGCGCCAGAGCGGCGGGGGCGGGGCGCCCTTATGCTGGCGCTGCAGCTGCACATGGTCGAAGAGGAGGAAGGCGAGCCCGCCCAGCCCGAGGATGAACCAGGCCGGCCAGAGCAGGATCCAGTCCATGACGCCGGCGGCCGACAGCGAGACGTAGCGCTCGACCGCCGATTCGACGGTGTTCAGGCTGCTGCGGTCGATCTGGTACCAGATCTGCTGCATGGGCGTGATGACCCAGTCGCCCTTGGTGTACCAGTCGTGCCCCTCGATGATGGCGACGGCGAGGGCCCAGGCGATGCAGAACCAGCCGAAGATGCGGGCGGCGCGGATGTTGCTGCGCGCGACCAGCCCGAAGAACATGACGAAAATTGCGGCGACGACGACGAAATGCAGGACTTGCTTGAGGGTGTCGAGCATCAGCACCGGTCTCCAGCGGCCGACCCCGCCAACCGGGCCGGCTCCAGGCTGCCAGTCTGTGCCGCGACCGCTTAATTTTCTCTCAACGTTACCAAATTGTTCCCATCGGCGCGGAAAACGTGCCCGAACTGTGAACGGGATCACTTTCAAAAACCGGCTCACCCTGTAAATCACCCCGCAACCGCGCAAGCGCGCGGAATCCTTGGATACTTCTGGAGCCTCACTTACCTGCAGTGCCTGATTGACATAGTAAAGCTAGTACCCTATAGTAACTGCAACCGTTGGAGAAAACGCCATGGCCGTACCGAAGAGCCCGGTGGGATGTCCGATGGATTCGCTTCTGCGCCTGCTCATGGGGCCGTGGACGACCTATATCCTGTGGGTGTTGCGCAGCAACGGTCCGACCCGGTTCGGCGAGTTGCGCCGGCGCGTCGCCGGTGTCTCCGCCAAGGTGCTGACCGAGCGCCTGCGCATGCTGGCCGAGGCCGGCGTCGTGCACCGCGAGCATGAACCGACGATCCCGCCGCAAGTGACCTACAGCCTGACCGCGCGCGGCGAGGAACTGAAGCAGGCGCTCGATCAGCTGAACGCCATCGCGCTCCGCTGGCAGGCCGCCGACGAAGCCGGCGCGCGCGTCGTATCGACCGAGCGCGTCGGCGTCGCGGTCAGCGGCGAGCGGGAACGCCTCTCCGCCTTCGCGGCACCGCCGCTCCTCGATTAGGACAACAGGTCGCCGGCTGGTTGCGCCGCTCCAGTCGGTCCGCTACGGTGCCGCCCTTCCGCGCGCGGGCGCCGGAGGGGTGGCCGAGCGGTCTAAGGCGCACGCCTGGAGTGCGTGTGTACGTCAAAAGCGTACCGCGGGTTCGAATCCCGCCCCCTCCGCCACAGCCCGACCAGCCATGAAATGGGGCCGGAGTTGCCCCGACAGCTCGACGAGTCGAATCCCAGGATCTGAACTACCCCGGTCCCGGCGCCGCGAAGGCCGGCGGCGGAGGGACGGCGAGCCGCTGCCCTTGTTTTGACACTCGCCGTCGCGGCGTTTGCCTGCTGGTTATTGTGCGACGCACGAGGCTGAGTGCCGGCGGGAACTTCTTACTTGCCTGGTTGTTGTCTTCCCGACGGCGAGCATGGCAACGCGAAGCGGGAGCGATATGACAAAACACCTTTCGATCGAAGGCAAGCTGCCGGAAGGATACGTGATCGTTTGCACCAGACGGGAAGACGAGTTCAGCTTCCTGGTGCGCAACCTCGGCCTCTCCGTCGAATGCCCGCATTGCGGCACGACCGCCGGCAGTACCGATCTCGCTCTGCAGTACTACCTCGGCAAACCGGAGAAACCCGACGCGTTCCCGCTGAGCACGCCGGCGCCCGCGGCCAATCACGTCTCCAGCTGATCCGGGAGCCCGCGGCCTAGCCCAGCAGCATCGCCGCGGGGATCACGATCGCCGTCCAGCCGAGCAGATTGGCGCCGATGATGAAGAGAATCGTCGTCCGCGGCGACCATCTCGCCTGCTCCACGGCCCGCGGGCGACCCCAAGGCTGGGGCGCAGGAGTCGATCCCCACGGTCCGATCGCGTAGTCGCTCATGTCGGTCGTTTCCGCATCCCATCGAAGTCCCATCCGAGCCTAAGACTGACAAGTGAACGGATCGTTAACCGGTCAGGCTCCGCCCGTGGTCGCGGTGCCGGTTCGATGCTAGCCTCGCGCGGTCGAAGGCCTCCGGGTGAGACGGGGATCCGATGTCGATTCTGTATGTGGCCGCCAGCAAGACGGTCGCCGACTGGGCGGCCGATGTCGGGCTGACGAAGCATGTCTACAAGGTGGGGGTCGCCGACGAACCTGCCGAGGATGTCGCCAAGGCCCTGAACGACTCCGCCTGCGCCGGCGGCGGCGACTGGAAGATTCTCAAGAAGGAGGCCGTCGACGGAATCGATGAAGCGGCGGTGATCGCGCGCGTCGCCCAGAAGGAGAAGATGGTCGATCCCGCCTACTACCCGCGGATTCGCGGCGCGCAGGGACTCTTCCGCGTCAAGATCGGCAACGTCGCCAACCACCTGCTCGTCAAGCGCGCGCTCGCCGGCGAGGAGCAAAAGGTCGACAAGGTAAAAACACCGGACATCGCCGCCTATCTCCTGCAGGCGGCGCTGGGCTAGCCCTCAGCCCAGCGGCGGGTGGCGCTTGCGCCAATCCGTCGCCTGCTCGTAGGCCCAGCCGATGCGCAGAACGCGCGCCTCGTCGAAGGCGCGGCCGACGACCTGCAGCGACAGCGGCAACCCCTCGCCGCTGAACCCGCAAGGCAGCGCCAGACCGCAGAGGCCGAGGAAGTTGATCGGCCGGGTCAGCCGGCTCATCGGTGCCTTGCCCTGATCGACCTCGCCGAGCGGTACCGCGGGGATCGGCGTCGTCGGCAAGAGCAAGGCGTCGAAATCCCGCAGCAGACGGTCGATGGCGGGGCCAAGCCGGCGGCGCTCGTTGGCGATCTCGATATAGTCAGCCGCGAGCAGCGTCTTGCCGCCACGCAGCCGCATGCAGACATCGGGATCGAAGGGCAGGTCGTCGCGTTCGATATAGGCGCGATGCAGGGCGAAGCCTTCCGCCGCAATGAGCCGTCCCGTGCGATCGGCGAGCGCCGTATAGCCGATGGGGAGCGGCAGGGTATCGATGCGGGCGCCGAGATCCCGATAGAGCGCGAGGGCGGCGCGGAAGGCGCGGCCGACCTCGGGATCGATTTCGCCGAGCTCGTCATCCGGCAGCACGGCAAGGCGCAAGCCTGCAACGCCGGCCTTGAGGTCGGCCAGCGGATCGATCGGCGGCACGCCCAGGGTCTGGGCATCGAACGGATCGGGCCCCTGAAGCGCTCCGAACAGCAGGGCGGCATCCTCGACGTCGCGCGTCATCGGACCGATCGTGTCCAGCGTGTCGCTCAGCATCAGCACACCATGGTTGCTGACCCGGCCGGCCGTGACCTTCAGGCCGGTGATGCCGCAGAGGCCGGCCGGT
>JBKOWC010000080.1:0-13038 GCA_046724215.1 Pseudomonadota bacterium
CCGAGCGGCTCGCCGAGACCGATCGCACTGGCGGCGACGCCGACGACGGGGATGGCCAGCGACCCGACGGCGACAGAGACGGCGCGGAAATTGTGCACGAGCTTGAACCAGGCCCAGTGGCAGAAGAGCGTCGCGACGAGCACCGAATAGGCCGTGGCGAGCCAGACCCCCGCAGGGACGGCGCCGGGATCGAAGCCGCGGTCGAAAAGCAGCGCGCCGAGCGTCACGGGGACGCCGCCCAGCAGCAGCTGCCAGCCGGTGAGCACGGTGATCGGCATGGTAAATCGCGCGCGCTTGACCATGACCGCGCCGATCGCCCAGGAAACCGCGGCAACGATCATGAAGAGCGGCCCCAGGGGGTCGGCGAGCAGGGCCCGGCCTTCCGGCAGGATCAGGACGGCCATGCCGGCAAGGCCGACGACGAGACCGAGGACGGTCGTCCGCGGCACGCGCTCGCGGAGGACGGGAGCCGCCAGCAGCGCCGCCCACAGCGGCATGGTAAAGGCGATGATCGTCGCGCGGCTCGCCGCCATGTGAACGAGGCCGGCGGCGGAACAGATGTGCCAGATCGTGATGTTGAAGAGGCTGACGGCGAGCAGCGGCTTCAACTCGCCGCGCGGGATCCGGAAGCTCTGCCCGGCCAGGCGGCAAATGCCGATGAAGCCGATACCGGCGCCGAGCAGGCAGATGGTGCGGAAGGTCCATATCGGCATCGCACCAACGGCCAGCTTCATCATCGGCCAGTTGCTGCCCCACAACAGCGTGAGCACGGCAAGCAGCGAGAGGCCGCGGCCGATGCCGAGACCGACGGGCCTGGTCAGGCTGACCGCCGCGGCCTGAGCTTCGTTCACGAGGATGCCTCCCCGGATGCAGCCGCTGCCGAGCGCCGCTCGTCGATCTGCCGCAGCACCGCCTGGCGCTCGTCCGGCGGCATGATCATCCAGTCGCGGATCTCGTCGATATTGCGAAAGCAGCCGACGCACAGGCCGGTCCTGTCGTCGAGCCGGCAGATGCTGACGCAGGGCGACGGCGGGCCGCCGGCCAGCAGCCGCTGCCGCTCGGCGCGACGGCGCTCGCGGGCGAGAAGGCGTTGGGTGGCGGCATCGACCATGGGCATTTTTCAACCAGCATTCCGGTGTGCTGCGTCCATCTACAGGATCGGCGCCCGCCGTCCAACCGTCCTTGCTCGGGGACGTGCTATGCGGCCGGCGCGGCATCGCGAGGGAATTCGGCCGCGGCTGCCGTTCTCTACTATCATCATGGCCGTCACAGAACTCTCCCCCCGGGGAACAAAGTAAATCGATGGATTCACGCCGGATCGCTGCGCGGCTGCGACTGGGAAGCGGGCTGGTGCTGTTCGCCTACCTGCTGATGCATTTCGCGAACCACGCCCTCGGCCTCGTGTCGTTGGACGCCCTGGCGTGGGGCCGCGACTGGTTCCTCGCGGCCTGGCGCAATGCTGTCGGGACGCTGGCGCTCTACGGGGCGTTCGCCACGCACATGGGGCTGGCCTTCTGGTCGATCTACCGGCGGCGCAGCCTGCGCATGCCGGCGTCGGAGGCGACCCAGCTCGTCGTCGGCCTGCTGATTCCGCCGCTGCTCGCCATCCATATCATCGGCACGCGGCTGGCCCACGAACTCTACGGCACGCAGGACAGCTACATCTACGAACTGCTGGTGCTGTGGGTCTTCCGGCCGTGGAGCGGCGTGCAGCAGGCGATCGTGCTGGCGGTCGCGTGGCTGCATGGCTGCATGGGGCTGCATTTCTGGTTGCGCCTGAAGCCCTGGTACGGGCGCGCGCTGCCGCTTGCCTATGGGACGGCGCTCCTGGTTCCCGTGCTCGGTTTTCTCGGTTTCGCCGTGGGCGGGCGCGACGTGGCGCGGCTGGCCCAGGATCCGGCCTGGCTCGAGCGGGCCGCGGCCGCCATCCGCTTCCCCAGCCAAGCCGAGGTGGATCGCCTCTACGCGCTCGAACATTGGTTCTGGCTCGGCTTCGCGCTCGCGCTGGCGGTGGTGTTCGCGGCGCGCGCGCTTCGGCACTGGCTGACCCGGCGGCGCGCCGTTGCCGTCACCTATCCGGACGGGCGCCGGGTCGAGATTCAGCCTGGGACGACGATCCTCGAGGCGAGCCGAATCGCTGGCATCCCGCACGCCTCGGTCTGCGGCGGACGTGGCCGCTGCTCGACCTGCCGCGTGCGCATCTCCGACGGCCTGGAGCGTCTGCCGGCGGCGAGCGAGGCCGAGCGCCGCGTCCTCGACCGCGTCGGCGCCCCGCCGAACGTGCGCCTGGCCTGCCAGACGCGCCCGCTCGCCGGCGTCAGCGTCGTCCCCTTGCTCCCCCCGACCGCGACGCCGCGCGACGCGCAGGCGCGGCCCGGCTATCTGCAGGGCCACGAGGAGGAGATCGCCGTGCTCTTCGCCGATCTGCGTGCCTTCACCGAGATCTCCGAGCACAAGCTCCCCTACGACGTCGTCTTCCTGCTCAATCGCTACTTCCGCGCCATGGGCACGGCGGTGGAGACGGCCGGCGGGCAGCTCGACAAGTTCATCGGCGACGGCGTCATGGCGTTGTTCGGGGTCGCCGGCCGGCCGGCCGACGGCTGTCGCCAGGCGCTGGCGGCCGCCCGCGCGATGGCCGACAATCTGCACGAGCTCAACCGGAGCCTGACGCACGACATCGAAGCGCCGCTGCGCATCGGCATCGGCATCCACGTCGGCCCGGCGATCGTCGGCGAGATGGGCCATGGCCGCGCCACGTCGGTGACCGCGATAGGCGACACGGTCAATACGGCGAGCCGGCTGGAGACGCTGACCAAGGAATACCGCTGCCAGCTCGTGATCTCCGACGCCGTCGCCGGCTACGCCGACCTCGACGTGACCGCCTTCGCGCGCCATGAGATCGCCATCCGCGGCCGCAAGGAGCCGTTGGCGATCCGCGTCATCGACGATGCGCGCGCCCTGCCGGAAACGCTGGCGCGGCCCCGCGCCAGCCGTCGACAAAGTGTCGCACCCAGCGTCGAGAACGCGCCGACGGTATGAGCCGCGACGCTGCGGTCAGGAACGAAAGAATTTATTTATTGGGGAGCGGAATCAGCGGCATGCCGCCCGGATCAGCAGCCGGCCCGACGGCCGGCTGCCCGATCGACAGGCGGGTTGGCGGCAGGTCAGCTGCTGCTGGCCTTGAACTTCGCGATCGCCGCCTCGAGCTCCTTCTGCTCGGTGCAGCCGTGGCAGGCCTTCTTGAGAACCCCGAGCCGCTCCTCGGCCTTCTTCAGGTTCTTCTCCTCGAGATAGTATTCGCCGAGATACTCGTTGGCGCCGAGGTGGTTCGGGTTGATGGCGAGCGCCTTGCCGTAATACTCCTCGGCATCGTCGCCGTTGCCGATCTTGCGGCTGCTATAGCCCATCAGATTGAGCGCATCGGCGTTGCGCGGATCCGTGGCGAGGATCTTCTCGAGGATCGACATGGCGCCGCGATAGTCCTTGGCATCGACCATGGCGCTCGCCTGCCTGTACTGGGCGGCTTCGCTCGTGCCGCTTGTCGTGGTGGTCGTCGTGGTCGACGACCCGCCGCCCGAACTGCTTGACCCGCCGCTGGAGCCACCGCCGCCTGAATTGGCCGCCAGGCCGACGCCGACGGGTGCGGCCAGCCCGAGGCCAAGAGCCACAGCCGACATCAGCAAGACCCGATGTGACATCCGCATTGCGAACCTCCTTGTGATATCGCCCGAAAGCGATGTTACGCCCGATCTGTTGCAATGAACATCCGGTCCGACCGATTATTCCTCGCCCGGCGGCAGCGCCGCCCGGTCAAATCCTTGTGACTCCTGCGTGACTCCGGTCGCGGCGCCTTCAGATCGCCCGGGCGACGATAGCGGAGATGCGGTGCGGCACCTGCAGCGGCTCCGCCGCGAAGCGCGCCTGCAGCAGGCTGGCGTGCTCGCGGTCGAACGCCTCCACGGTAGCCGGCGAAAGGCTGGCGCCGACGCCGGCGCTGGCCCGGATGCGGCCGCGCCATGCGGCATGGCTGTAGGGGATCAGTGCCGTGAAGTGGAAGCGCTCGATGGCGCCGAAGCCGGCCGGCGGCAGCTCGTCGGCCCAGGCGGAGCGCAGACCCGATGCGCCGGAGTCGCGCCAGGATGGATTGTGCCGTTCGACGAGTGCGGTCGTCGCCTCGACGATATTGCCCGGCGCCGTCGACCAGTCCATGGCGCAGATGACGAGCCAGCCGCCATCGCCGAGCACGCGACGCGCCTCGCGGGACGCCTTCGGTCGGTCGAACCAATGCCAACAGGTGCCGGCCGTCACCAGATCGAACGAGCGATCGGCCTGCCCGGTGGCTTCGGCCGGCGCCACGATATAGTCGACATGGACGCCCGCCGCTGCGTCGAGACGCCGCGCCTCCGCCACCATGTCGGCGGAAATGTCGAGGCCGGTGACCCGCCATCCGCGCGCGGCCAGCCGGCGCGCCAGAAGCCCGGTTCCGGTGCCGAGATCGAGCGCTGGCCGCGGCCCGGTCGCCGGACTCACGATGTCGTAGCCGGCCAGCCGATCGTAAAAGGCATCGGGGAAGCCGGCACGGTAGGCGGCGTAGTCGGCGGCGGTCCGACCCCAGTCTATCGTCGTCATGGACCGCCCGCACGGCTTCGGTTTGGGCCGACGCAGGCGCGGTCACACGCCGTTTGACACGTCAAAAACACGTCGAAAACATATGACAGGGCCGGTTCGGCTGGCTAGTGTCGCGCGCCATGCTCTTTGACCGGACTGACGAACGCCCGCGGCGCCGGGCGGGCGGATTTCATATTTTTGTCTTGCTGCTGCTTGCCGTGGTGCTGGCGCCGTTCTCGCGTGCCACGGCCGCAGATCAGGCGCCGGCGTCGGCGGCTGTGTCGGACAAAGAGATCGACGATCTCGTCAGGACGCTGCAGGACCCGGCCGCGCGCGACAAGCTCGTCCAGCAGTTGCAGGCGTTGAAGGCGGCACAAGCGCAACCGGCGCAGCCCGTCCAGCCGCAGGGCCTTGGCGCCATCCTGCTCGGCTCGCTCTCCGAGCAGGTGCGCAAGGTGAGCGATGCGCTCGTCACCACGGCGACCGCGATTCTCGATCTGCCGCAGGCGGTCGCCTGGCTCGGGCAACAGGCATCCGATCCTGCCGTTCGCGCGCGCTGGGTCGAGGTCGTGTTGAAGATCGGCCTCATCCTGCTGATGGCGCTCGCCGCCGACTGGATGGCGGCGCGGCTGCTTCGGCGCGCCCACGGCGCGCTCGAAAGCCGGCCGGTAGACGGCTTCTGGCTGCGGCTGCCGGTAGCGTTCGCCCGGCTGCTGCTGGAACTGATGCCTATCGTCGCCTTTGCAGCGGTCGCCTATGTCGTGCTGCCGCTGACCCATCCGAGCCTGTCGACACGACTGGTCGCGCTGACGATCATCAACGCGCAGGTCCTGGCGCAGGCGATCGTCGCCGTCGGGCGGGCAATCCTGTCGCCGAAGGCGGCGGGACTGCGCCTGTGGCGGCTGAGCGACGAGACGGCGAACTACATCCTGATCTGGATCCGGCGGCTGACGGCGATCTCGGTCTACGGCTATTTCTTCGCCGAGGTCGGCCTGCTGCTGGGGTTGCCGGATGATATCTACCAACTCGTCCTGCGCGCCGTGGGCTTGGTGTTCGCCGCCATGCTGATCGTCGTCGTCCTGCAGAACCGGGCGGCGGCGGCGCATTGGCTCAAGGGCAACGGCGAGACCGGCGCGTTGAGCGGCATCCGCCAGCGGATCGCCGATGTCTGGCACGTCCTCGCCATCGTTTACATCTTCGCCATCTACGGCGTCTGGGCGCTCGAAATCGCCGGCGGCTTCGAGTTCCTGCTGCGGGCGACGGGGCTTACGATCATCGTGCTGGTCGTCCTGCGGGTCGTCACGCGGACGCTTCGCGGACTCGTCGACCGCGGCTTCGCTCTCAGCGCCGAACTCAAGGCCCGCTTCCCCGGGCTCGAGGCGCGCGCCAACCGCTATCTTCCCTTCCTGCAGACTCTGCTGCAGGGCGTCATCCACTTCTTCGTCATTCTGTCGTTGCTGGAAATCTGGGGCTTGCACGCGTTCGCTTGGATAACCAGCGATTTCGGCCGCCGCGTCTTCGGCACGCTGATCACCATCGGCATCATCCTGCTGGTGGCGCTCGTGCTGTCGGAAGTCGTGAACGAACTGGTCGAGCGTCTCCTGCAGCGCAACGGGCGACGCTGGCATGACGCCGCGCACAGCGCGCGCATGCGCACGCTGCTGCCGCTCCTGCGCAATGCCTTCCGCATCGTACTGATCGTCATGGTCGGGCTGATCGTGCTGTCGCAACTCGGCCTCGATATCACGCCGCTCCTGGCCGGCGCCGGCGTCGTCGGCCTCGCCATCGGCTTCGGCGCCCAGACGCTGGTGAAGGACGTCATCACCGGCATCTTCATCCTGGCGGAAGATACGATCGCGGTCGGCGACGTCGTCGATCTCGGCGGCCATTCCGGCGTCGTCGAGGCGATGACGATCCGCAGCATACGGATGCGCGACTACACCGGCGCCGTCCATACGATTCCCTTCAGTGCCGTGAGCACCGTCGTGAACATGACGCGCGACTTCGGCTATGCGGTGTTCGACGTTGCCGTCGCCTACAGCGTCGACCTCGACGCGGTCGTGAAGACGCTGCAGGCAATCGCAGCCGAATTGCAGAATGACAAGACCCTCGGACGCGACATCCGCGCGCCCATCGAGGTAATGGGCATCAACCGCTTTGCGGACACGAGCGTCGTCGTGCGGGCACGAATAAAAACCGTGCCGGGCCGGCAGTGGGGCATCGAGAGCGCTTTCAACGCGCGGCTCAAGGAGCGCTTCGACGAACTCGGCATTGTGCGCGGCTATGCTCTGGCGACGGCCCCGGCACTTCCGCCGAAAGCCACGGCAGCCACAACGTAGCGGATGTGAGCGGGATAGCAGGACAGTTCCCATGAACAGGTCGATCCAATCCGGGCCGGGACCCGCAACGGTCGCGCCCGCGCCGGAACCGCGCCGGCTCGGCGCCATCAACTGGCTGGGCTTGTGGACGCTCTACGCCAAGGAGGTACGGCGCTTCGTCAAGGTCGCGACGCAGACGATCCTGGCGCCGCTGGTGACGACGCTCCTCTATCTCGCCATATTCGTGCTTGCGATCGGCGGCGCCGTGCACAAGATCGCCGACGTGCCCTTCGCCGAGTTCCTCGCCCCCGGCCTCATCATGATGGCGATGGTGCAGAACGCCTTCGCCAACTCGTCGTCCTCGCTGATGATCGCCAAGATACAGGGCAACATCGTCGACCTGCTCATGCCGCCGCTCTCCGCCGGCGAGCTGATCTGCGGCTTCGCCCTCGGCGGCGTCACGCGCGGCCTCGTCGTCGGCTTCGCCATGTGGTCGGCTATCATCCTCATCGTACCCCTCGGCCTGCACGACCTCTTCTTCGTCCTGTTCCATGCCGTCGCCGCCTCGCTCATGCTCTCGCTGCTCGGCGTCATCGGCGGCATCTGGGCGGAGAAGTTCGATCAGATGGCGGCGATGACCAGTTTCGTCATCACCCCGCTGTCGTTCCTGTCGGGAACGTTCTACTCCATCGGGTCGCTGCCGAAGTTCTGGCATGCCGTCGCCCACCTCGATCCCTTCTTCTACATGATCGACGGCTTCCGCTACGGCTTCACCGGCCACGCCGACGGCTCGCTCCTCGCCGGGCTGCTCACGCTGACCGGCGTCAACGTCGCGCTCTGGGTCGTGGCCCATCGCATGTTCCAGCGCGGCTACAAGCTCAAGGCCTGAGCGATCCGATGGTGGCCCCCCTCGCTCCCCGGCGCTTCGGCGCAGTGAACTGGCGCGGCCTGGCGACGCTCTGCCTCAAGGACGTGCGCCGCACGCTGCGCGAATACCGCTACAGCGTGCTCGGCCCGGTCATCTCCAATCTGCTGTTCCTCGCCGTCTTTGCCCTGGCACTCGGCGGCACCGTCACCCGCGTCGGCGAACTGAGCTTCCTGCAGTTCCTGGTCCCCGGTCTCATCATCTTCGCCGTCTGCGAGCGGGCCTACCAGACGTCGTCGGAATCGCTGCTGTTCGACAAAATGGAGGGCATGATTGCGGACACGCTGATGGCGCCGCTGACGCCGATCGAGCTTACCGCCGGCTATGCCTGCAGTTCCGCCGCCGCCGGGCTCATCACCGGTGCCGCCGTGGCGGCGCCGATGCTCGCCTTGGTTGCGCTGCCGGTGGCGTCGCTCTCGCTCATCCTGTTCTTTGCCGTCGCCGGGGCGCTCCTGCACGGCCTCATCGGCATCGTCGTGGGCCTGTGGGCCGAGCGCTGGGACCACTATGCGGCGGCGCTGACATTCCTTGTCATACCCTTCGCCTTCCTCTCCGGGACGTTCTATTCGGTCCGGGCGCTGCCTGCCGTCGCCGAGGCGGTGGCGCGCCTCAACCCGATCTTCTACGTCATCGACGGCTTCCGCGCCGGCTGCACCGGCCACGCCGACGGCTCGACCACGATCGGCGCGCTGGTCGTCGGGTCGATCGTCCTGGTGCTCGGCAGTTTCGCGCACCGCCTGTTCCGCATCGGCTACAAGATCAAGCCATGACCGATGCCGCCGACGTTGCCGACATGGAGGCCGGCCGACGCCTCTTCGCCGGGGAATGCCGCTTCGTCGCCGGCGCCGACCGGATCGAAGCGCTACCCCCGTCCGGCCCGCCGGAGATCGCCTTCGCCGGCCGCTCGAACGTCGGCAAGTCGAGCCTGGTCAATGCGCTGACCGGGCGGACGACGCTCGCCCGCATATCGCGCACGCCCGGCCGCACCCAGCAACTCAACTTCTTCGACCTCGGCGGCCGGCTGGCGCTGGTCGATATGCCCGGCTTCGGCTACGCCAACGTCGCCAAGACGAAGATCAAGCAGTGGAGCGGCCTGATCGAGCGCTACCTGCGCGGACGGCAGACCCTGCGCCGCGTCTGTCTGCTTATCGACTCGCGGCACGGACTCATGGCCGTCGACCGCGCCTTCATGGAGCGGCTCGATGCCGCCGCGGTCTCCTACCAGGTCGTGCTGACCAAGATCGACAAGGTGCCGGCAGACCACCTGCCACAGCGGACCGCCGAGGTGGCCACCGAGCTTGCGCAGCACCCGGCCGCACATCCCGCGATCATCGCGACCAGCGCCGAGGACGGCCGCGGCATCGCCGACCTGCGAGCGGCGCTGGCAACGCTGGCAGAGCCGGCGCGATTCGATTAGATTGCGCGCGCCGCCGACCCGATCGACTCATGACGCAGATCGACTACACCGAAACCAAACACTGGCTGCGCACGGCCCGGACGCTGACCGAGGCCCTGCCCTATATGCGCCGCTACGCCGGCAAGACGTTCGTCGTGAAGTATGGCGGCCACGCCATGGTCAACAAGGAGCTGGCCGGCGTCTTCGCCCAGGACATCGTCCTGCTGCGTCAGGTCGGCATCAATCCGATCGTCGTGCATGGCGGCGGCCCGCAGATCAACCAGATGCTGGACCGCCTGCAGATCAAGAGCCACTTCGTCGACGGGCTGCGCGTGACCGACGCGCCGACCATGGAGGTGGTCGAGATGGTGCTGGCCGGCACGACCAACAAGCACATCGTCAGCGCCATCGATGCCGCCGGCGGCAAGGCGGTCGGGCTTTCCGGGCGCGACGCCGGCCTCTTGATCGCCAGCAAGCAGCACATGAAGAAGGACGGGCAGGAGATCGACCTCGGCTTCGTCGGCGATCCGCAGCGGGTCGACCCGCATGTGCTGAAGACGCTCGCCCAGGGCGGCATGATCCCGGTGATCGCGCCGGTCGGCGCCGGCGAGAACGGCGAGGTCTACAACGTCAACGCCGATACGGCGGCCGGCGCCATCGCCGCCGCCGTCGGCGCCACGCGCCTCCTGCTGCTGACCGACGTGGCCGGCGTGCTCGATAAGTCCGGCAAGCTGCTGGAGAACCTGACGGTGTCGGAGGTCCGCGCCTTGATGAGCGACGGCACGATCAGCGGCGGCATGATCCCCAAGCTCGAGACCTGCATCGAAGCGGTCGATGCCGGCGTCGAGGGCGCCGTCATCCTCGACGGCCGCGTGCCCCACTCCCTCCTGCTCGAGACCTTCACCGAACGCGGCGTCGGCACCTTCGTCAGCCGCGGCTAGGCCGCGCCAACCGGCCTTCCCAAACGCCCGGACCCGATGCTGAGGATCATCATCGGTGCCGTGGTCCTGCTGCTTCTGGCAGGGGTCGCGGGCTACTTCCTGATGCGCGGGGAGGAGTTTGAGATTCGGCTGACGCAGCAGGAGATTCAGGAACGACTCGACCAGAAGTTCCCGCTGACCAAGAAATACCTGTTCTCATCGACGTCACCTACTCGAACCCAAGGGTCACGCTGGTTTCAGGCGACGATCGAGTGAGACTTTCGCTCGACGCGGCGCTCGGCAATCTGACGCCGAGCAACGGCGACAGGATCCAGGGGAGTTCCGAGGTCCTCGCCGGCGTGCGCTATGATGCAGCCCGGTACGAGTTCTACCTGGTCGACCCTGTGATCGGCAGCCTGGAGATCAACGGACTGCCGGAATCGATTGCGCCCAAGGCCCAGAAGGCGTTGCAGGCGGTCATCCAGGAGTATCTCGACCATTTCCCGATCTACAAGCTGCCGCCGACCGACATCAAGAAGGTCACGGCACGGATGATCCTGAAGCGCGTGCGGGTCGACAACGGCGAGTTGGTGTTCACGCTGGGATATTGACGTCGCCGACTCGGCCTATTGGTTCGTTTCCCAGGCCTTGCGCTGCCTGCGAAGCTCGGCCGGCCACTTCGCTACGGCCGGATAGAAGCGCTCGGCCTTTGCCGCCTGCCGGATGGCCACATAGAGCTGCTGCTTGGACGGGTCGATGCCGACGAAGGCGTCGTCGGTGTTGCAGGCATGGGCCATGCAGCCGGAGCCGGTGATCATGCCGCCGGCGGACTCCAGGTTGTCGGCCACCACGAGGCGGTCGAGCAGCAGCGGATAGTCGCGGCCCAGGAGGGTATGGAGGGCGGCATAGATGGCGGCGTTGTCGAACAGGGTCGAGGGATGCTGCCCGACGAGGTCGCCGGCCTCGGCCCAGCCGGTGCCTGGTTTGGGGGCAAACGTCAGCGGCTCGGCCGCCGCCAGGCCTTTGGCCGCTGTCCAGCGATAGAGCTGGCCGTCCATGCCGCCGATCGGCGCGAAGCGGACGGTGATGCTCTCGGCGTCGCCGGCGATCTCTGCGAGGTCGGAGCAGGTGCCAAACTGGTCGGTCGCAGCGATCGCGTCGGCGGCGTCGACGCTGACGATCTCGTACAGGGCGGCGCACCCGTTGCCGCCGTTGGAGATGCTGAGGACGGCGCTCCCGCGCCCGCCGGCGCTGAAGGTCTGCTCGATATGGACGTAGTAGTCCTGGGCGATGACCTTGTCCCCGATCCGCGCCTGGCTGGTCTGCTCGTCCGGCTTGACGATTTCGAGGGTGGCGGGGCCGAGCTTGGCCTGCTCCTCGGGCCCGGCAGCGGCAGCGTGAAGGCCGGTCACCAAGAATACACCGGTCGCAACCAGGACAAGAACGCGCATGGAAAGCCCTTGAAAACGAAAAGAAATGTTCATGTCGGCTTAACCATACCCGGCCAAGATTGCAAACGCCCGGTTGCAATTCCGCCGCCTCGCCCCCAGTTTAGCCGTCCCTCCTCGCATCGGATTGCCATGTCGCTGATACCCTCGTCGATCGGAGATTCCCCCGTCAATGGAAGCAGCGCCCGCTTGCTTCCGGAGCGTTTGGCACAGGCGGAGGCCTGGATCTTCGATCTCGACAACACGCTCTATCCGGCTTCCTGCAACCTGTTCGCCCAGGTCGATACGCGCATCGGCGCCTTCATTGCCGACCGGCTCGGCATCGACGGCGACGAAGCCTACCGGTTGCAGAAGCACTACTTCCGCACCTATGGCACCAGCCTGCGCGGGTTGATGCTCCACCATGAAGTCGAACCCCGCGAGTTTCTCGATTTCGTGCATGAGATCGACGTGACGCCGGTGCAGCCCGACCCGACGCTGGACGAAGCGCTGGCGCGGCTGCCGGGCCGCAAGGTGATCTTCACCAACGGCTCGGTGAAGCATGCCGAGAATGTGATGGCGCGCCTCGGCGTCGGTCGGCACTTCGAGGCCATCTTCGACATCGTCGCTGCGGATTACTTTCCGAAACCGGAGCCGTTCGTCTACGACGTCATGGTGCGCCGCCACTGGATCGACCCGCGCCGCGCGGTGATGATCGAGGACCTGCCGAAGAATCTCGCCCCGGCCCACGCCATGGGCATGACGACGGTGCTCGTCCGCACCGACGCGGACTGGGCCCAGGACGGGGTGGACGGCGACCATATCGACCACGTGACCGACGATCTGGTCCGCTGGCTCGGCGGCGTTTCCGTTGCCTGACGGCCGTTGCGGCTGAGATGCGATTCCGGCGCCTGTCACGCCGTTGACACCCCTCGGCTGCTGCCCCATGTTCCGGGCAGAAGAGGGCGGTTTCGGCTACCGAGAAGAAAATGAACAGGGACGGGCTTCAGGCGGTTATCGACGCCGGCTGGGAAGCGCGCGACAAGGTTGGTGTCGCCACGCAAGGCGAGCTGCGGCAGGCAGTTGATGCCGCGCTCGATGGCCTCGACCGGGGCGAATTGCGCGTCGCCGAGAAGCGCGACGGCCAATGGCACACCCACCAGTGGCTAAAGAAGGCTGTCCTGCTCTCCTTCCGCCTCAATGACTCCGCTCCTGTTCCCGGCGGCGGCCGCTTCGATGGCATCGGCGAGGCGTCCTGGTACGACAAGGTGCCCTCGAAATTCGCCGGCTGGGGTGGCAACCGCTTCAAGGAAGCCGGCTTTCGTGCCGTTCCCGGTTGTGTCGTGCGGCGTTCCGCCTACATCGCACCGGGCGTCGTGCTGATGCCCTGCTTCGTCAATGTGGGCGCCCGCGTCGACAGCGGCACCATGATCGACACCTGGTC
>JBKOWC010000278.1:0-3934 GCA_046724215.1 Pseudomonadota bacterium
AGCGGCAACGGCCATCACATGATCAACAAATCCGGCGCGATGGCGGTCTATCTCGAAGTCGGCTCGCGCGCCCCCGCCGACCTCACCACCTGCTCTGACATCGACATGAAGAGCGCCAACGCCGACGGCCGCTTCGTCCACAAGGACGGCACCCCCTATCCCGGGCGATAGCCGAAACGCTCCATTCCCCCGCGCACCAGGGGCGGGGAAATTCGTCCGCTGTGCGCGCTTCACGCCGCTCGCAACGCCTTCTGCACCGCCTGCGGCGCCCGGTCGATGACCAGCAGATAGGCGCGCGTTGCGCCCTCCGGTTGGCGCTTGCCCTGTTCCCAGTGGCGCAGCGTGTTGACGCTGAAGCCGAAGCGGCCGGCGAATTCCTCCTGCGTCATGCCGAGCCGCGTGCGGATCGCGCACACGTCGATACGCTTCGGCACATGCACGCGGTAGGCCTTCGGGTCGACCTCGCCCTTCGCATAGGCGACCGCCTGCTCCAGCCCGCGGCGGATGCTGTCGGCGACCTTGCTCATCTCGTCCTCCTCGCATAGCTCTCGATCAGTGTCTTCGCCAGTGCCTTGAAGCTCTTCCTGTCGGCCGCCGATAAGTCGCCGCGCTCGTTCTTCGCATAGGCGGTCAGGGCAAACAGCGGGACGTTCGCATTGTAATGGTAGTAGATGATCCGGGCGCCGCCACGCTTGCCCCGCCCTTCGAGGCCCCAGCGCAGCTTGCGAACCCCGCCGGTCTCCCTGACGATCGCGCCCGCCGTCGGGTTGGCAGCCAGGTAGTCGATGAGCCGACCGCGCTCGTCCTCATCCATCAACTTGCGGCATGCCGACAGGAATTCGGGCGTCTCGATGACCGTCATCGGTGGGGCGCGCCGGATGCCTGATACTAGTCCAATGGACTAGCAAGCTCAATCCGATTTCGCCGCCAGAAGGGGGTTCCGTGTTACAGGGCCGGATCTTCATCGGGCGCAAAGCGGGCGGCCCCGGACCTTCCATCCTTAACCCGTCCGCAAGCTGCCCCGCCTACCCTTCGCCCTTATGGCCTTCTCGCCGTCGCTCATGGGCATGGTGTCGGGCAGCGGGTTCCTGGGCGTCGCGGCCTATTGGAACTGGCGCTATGCCACCGTCTCGAACGCACTGCTCGCGCTCTTCGTCATTGCGGTCGTTCCGACGGCGTGGGTTTCGGGTTGGCCCCTCGACGAGCTGGCACAGCGCTCTACGGCATTCGCCATCGCCCTTGTCCCGATCCTCTTCTTGTTCGCAATACGCGTGCTGAGCGGCGGCGCCGGCAAGCTCATCGCGGTCACCCTCCTGTGGCTCCCGTCCTCGATGGCCATGTCGTTCGGCATCGCCTGCGCGGTCCTCGCCGGGACGGTCTGCCTTGCGGCGCGCGTGGGCACTCCGCTCTGGCTCCTGACGGTGGGGGAGAAGTTCGCGGCAGCCGTGGCCATCCTCGGCATCTTCTTCCTCGCCGCTTCCGCCTGAACCCTCGCCCCCTTGGCTGGAGCGATTCCAGAACCGGACAGATCGCGTGTCACAAGGACCGGACATATCGTGTGCTATCGACGCGTGCGAAAGAACTCTTGTATTGTTCCTTATTTGTTCCTATACTAGTCGCTCGCCTGGAAGGCTGCAGGCGCGCTGTTGGACATTGTGAAGATGAGCGAGAGCGCGGCAGTTTTGCCGGCCGTCATGCCAGCAGTAGTCCCGCGGCGCGTTAACTTCCTTTACATGGGGTTGTTTTGCAGAATCGCTGAATAGGTCATGTGACCTGACCTATTTGCGGCTTCGATGTTTCAGCGGCGCCGCCGGATGCCCCGGCGGGCCACTTGCCCGCCGTGCGACTTCGGCAGGCGGGTGGGGTCCATCGCTCGATTCTGGTCGACCGGGCCCGCGGCAACGAAAAGGGCCGGTTTGAAACCGGCCCCTAGGATCCGCGTCCATCTGCGTTCATCTGCGGTTCCAACAACGCCACTCTCCGCTTGGCATGGGGTCCATCGACCCCATTTCGCCGATAGGGCGACCGGACGGTCGTCCGTCCATCGCCTGCGCCAAGCAACAGGCGACCTGCCGGTCGCTCCCAGACGGGCTCGTCGTCCAGCGAGGACGGAGCCATTCCCCGCTGGACATGGGGTTCATCGCTCAAATTTCGTGAGGCCCGTCCGCTAGAACCCCCGGGCGAGGACGATGTCGAACACCCCGCGGCGGAGGTCGCCGTCCTGCTTCAGGTCGATCGCGAGGGTCGGCTTGTGGCCGGCCCAGGGGTCGGTGGCGAGGAACGGGTCGTCCTTGAAATAGAGCTGCGTCGTCAGCGGGACGTGCAGCGACTCCATCACCCGGAAGTGAATATGCGCGGGCCGCGTCAGTCCCGCGTATTTCTCCAGCCCCGGCAGGTTCGGCGGGATCGGATAGCGGCCGGGCATGATGGTCTCGATCTCGTACTGCCCCTTGTCGTCCGTATACAGCATCCCCCGCAGGTTGAACTTAGTGACCTCGGTGAAGTTGCCGGGCTTCATTGTGTCGTAGAGGCCGGCCTTGTTCGCCTGCCACACCTCGATCAGGGCGCCCAGCACGGGGGTTTGGCAATCCGCGCTGAACACGGTGCCGGTCACCTTGAGCCGGTCGCCGGCCTCATCGGGTCCGGCCAGCCGGGTCTGGAACGGCGCACCGAACCGATAGAACGGACCCAGGATGTCGGCCTCGGTGATTTGGCAGGCCTGCGTCGCCGCATAAGCCGGGCCGGATAACAGCGCGCCCCCGAGCGTCACCGCGCTCCCCTGCAGAAACATCCGCCGCGATTTGAAACTCGAATTCCCGCTCATGTCTGGCTCCCCGTCTAAGATGCTCACGATTGTTTCTACTGCGCCGCCGCGGCGGCCGCCGGCTGCATCCGCTCCCGCGGCAGGCGGATCGGGAGCTGCCGGCGGATCTCGGCGTCGACCGCCTCCGGCACGTGGGCTGGAAAGTGGCTACACAGGATCTCCCGCACCTTCTTGATCGCCTTGTCGACGATGTCGGTGCGGCCCTGCTCGACCCACTCCTTCGGGCTCGTGCGGTCGCCGACCGAAGGATAGATGTACTCCCGCTGCATCAGCGCCAGGGTCTGGTCCGAGCCCAGATAGTGCCCGGGCCCGCCGATGCAGGCGGCGCGGATGGTCTCGATCGAGAGCGCGTCCTCGCTCACGTCGATGCCCTTGATGATGCGCTGCACGGCGCCGATGGTGTCGTTGTCGATCACCAGGCTCTCGAGCGAGAAGCCGAGCAGGCTGGCATGCATGCCGGCCGATTCGTAGATCAGGTTGGCGCCGGCATTGCCGACCATGGCGTGGTTGTAGGCCTTCTCGGCCCCGGCCTGGGCGTCCGGCACCTTGGAGTCGCTGATGCCCGAGGAGGTGCCGCCGGTCAGGTCGTAGAAATGCGCCATCTGCCCGCAGGCGGCCGAGAGCAGCGCCTGCTCCGGGCTCCCGCCCGACATGGCGCCGGTCCTGAGGTCCGAGACGAAGGGCCAGAGGCCGAAGATCGCGGGATGCCCGGGCTTGATGGCGTTCACATAGGCGAGGCCGGCCAGCACCTCCGCCGTCTCCTGCACCAGCGCCCCCGCCAGCGCCGCCGGCGCCGTCGCCCCGGCCTGGCCGGCCGAGAGCAGCAGCACGGGCATGCCGCCGTGCACCGCCGTCTCCAGGCAGCGGCAGGCGTCCGTCGCGAACTTCAGCGGCGGCACCACGAAGCAGTTCGACTGGCTCACGAACGGCCGCTTCCGCCAGGCCTCCTCGCTCCCGGCGATCGCATGCAGCATCTTGAAGGAGGCGTCGAGATGGTCCGGATGCACCCAGCTGGTGCCGACATGCTTGGTCGTCCCGGAGACGCTCAGATAGCAGGTGTTGATGTCCATCTCCGCCGGGTCGGGAATGTCGCGCGGCACGACCGAGCGC
>JBKOWC010000296.1:0-13739 GCA_046724215.1 Pseudomonadota bacterium
CTACCTGTCAGGTCGCGCCGGGGACGACAGGTTCCTCGTTCCCAACGACCTCTTCTTCGAGGTGGTCGGCGGCAGCGGCACAGACAGACTCGTGCTCAACGGCAGTGGCATTTCGATCACGCAGCAAGACGTCGCCAACAAGCTGTTCAGCATCGAAGAGATCGACCTGACCGGATCGGGCCACAACCAGGTGGCGCTGACCGCACTCGATGTACTGCAGACGTCAGAGACCGGCGACATGCGGATCTTGGGCAACTCCGAGGATACCGCCTCGATCCATGGATTTAGCGGTGCGGGCACCCAGATGCACGATGGGCAACTCTACAACGTCTTTATCGGCAACGCATCCGGTACCGCTGTCACGCTCGAGGTCGACAGCGACATTGCGATACAGTTCACCTGAGCGAAGACCCGCATGGGCTGGCTCAAGGGGGCGCCAGTCCGCCCCCTACTCCGCGGCGTGCCTGACCACGGCCGTCGGCTTCTTCAGGTCGCCCTGCTTCTTCATGGCCTCGTAGACGACGGGGAAAGTCGGTCGGTCGATGTAGCGGCCGGCGCCTTCCTGGACGTCGAGCTTGCCGTTGGCGTAGGCGACCCGGCCCTGGCTCACGGTGTGGCTCGGCACGCCGGTGCAGGCGATGCCCTCGAAGATGTTGAAGTCGACCTTCTGGTGGTGCGTCTTGGCCGAGATGGTGCGGGTGGCCTTGGGGTCCCAGACGACGATGTCGGCGTCGGCGCCGACGCTGATCGAGCCCTTGCGCGGGTAGATGTTGAAGATCTGCGCGGCGTTGGTCGAGGTGATGCGGACGAACTCGTTGGGAGTCAGCTTGCCGGTGTTGACGCCGGTGGTCCACAGCACCGCCATGCGGTCCTCGACGCCGCCGGTGCCGTTGGGGATGCGGGTGAAGTCGCCCTTGCCCATGGCCTTCTGCGGCGCGCAGAAGCAGCAGTGGTCCGTGGCCGTGGTCTGCAGGGTGCCGGCCTGCAGGCCCTTCCACAGCGCCTCCTGGTGCTCGGTCGAGCGGAACGGCGGGCTCATGACGTGGGCGGCGGCGAAGGCCCAGTCCTGGTGCCGGTAGACGGCGTCGTCGATCACGAGGTGGCCGGCCAGCACCTCGCCATAGACGCGCTGGCCGTCGAGGCGGGCGCGGGTGATGGCCTCCAGCGACTGGATGCAGGAGTTGTGGACGATGTAGATCGGCGTGTTGACGATGCCGGCGATCTTGATGGCGCGGTTGGCGGCCTCGCCTTCGACTTCCGGCGGGCGCGACAGCGGATGGCCTTCGGGGCCGGTGATGCCCATCTTCAGCAGCTTCTGCTGCAGATGCCAGACGAGCTCGCCGTTCTCGGCATGGACAGTCGGGATGGCGCCGAGCTCGAGGCAGCGCGAGAAGCTGGCGACGAGCTGCTCGTCGCTCACCATGATAGCGCCCTTGTAGGCCATGAAGTGCTTGAAGCTGTTGACGCCCCTGTCGCGCACCAGGACGCCCATCTCGTCGCTGACCTGGTCGGACCACCAGGTGATGGCGACGTGGAAGGAATAGTCGGCGCACGCCTTCTTCGCCCAGCCGCGCCACTGGTCGTAGGCCTCCAGCAGCGACACCTTGGGGTTGGGGATGACGAAGTCGATGATCATGGTGGTGCCGCCGGCGAGCCCCGCGGCGGTGCCGGAGAGGAAGTCCTCGCTCGCCACCGTGCCCATGAAGGGCAGCTCCATGTGGGTGTGCGGATCGATGCCGCCGGGCATGACGTACTGGCCGCCGGCGTCGACGGTCCGGGTGCCGGCCGGCACCTCCAGCCTGTCGCCGATCGCCTTGACGACGCCGTCGGCGCAATAGACATCGGCCCGGTAGCTCTGGTCGGCGGTGACGACGGTGCCGCCGCGGATGAGAGTGGACATCGGCTTCGCCTCCCTCGCCTGGAAGCCCCCCGGAGGGGGCCGGGAAAAGCTGATCGCTTGGTCAAACTTAACGCCGCCGCGACGGCCGATCCAGGCGCATTTGCCGCGAATGCCACGGAACCCAGGCTTGACTTTTCCGGCGCCGGTGGGCATCTAGACGCCGCACTGCTCTACTTCTCATTAGCCTGATGATCCGCCCACGACGCTCCACCCGTTCTGGCGCATTCCAAGCTACCAACCGGAAGTCGTGATTGTGCCGCGACACGCGATGAGCGCGTGCCGTGTCGTCTTTGTTTTGCTTTCTAGGGAGGCCATCATGGCTACCGGAACCGTCAAGTGGTTCAACCCGACCAAGGGCTTCGGCTTCATCGTACCGAGCGACGGCTCGAAGGACGTGTTCGTGCACATCAGTGCCGTTCAGCGCGCCGGGCTGCAGACGCTCAACGAGGGGCAGAAGGTGACGTACGAGCTGGCGACCGAGCGCGGCCGCACTGCCGCGGTCAATCTCCAACCGTCCTGAGGACCACGCTGTTCTGACAGAGAACGGCGGCCTGGCGGCCGCCGTTTTCATTTGGGGCGGTTGCGCCGGACGCGTCCGGCTTGCATAACATCCATAGGCGGGGTTTGGAGAGAAGTCTGAGCGCATGAGCCTGGGGACGGCCGACCGGGAGGCGCGGGCGCGCCGGCGGTTGATCTGGGGGCTGGTCAAGTGGGCGGTGGCCCTGGCCGGCGTCGGGGTCGTGGGCGTCTTCGGCTACCAGACCGGCAGCAAGCTCAGCGAAATGGACGTTGCCCGCCTCGAGGGAAAGGTGCAGACGCTGACGGCGCAGGTGGAGGCGCTGGAGACCGACAACGCCAACCTGAAGGCGGGCATCCGGCAGGCGCAGGCGCAGACGAAGCAGTGGGAGCAGCGCTACGGCGCCGACATGCCGAGCGGCACCTCCAAGGCGCTCCTCGACCTCGCCAACCGGAAGCTCGCCGAAGGCGTCAGCCTCGACCGCCTGACCTTCCTCATCAACGCGGCCGGCAACCCCCGGGTGTGCGACGACAAGCCGGAGGAGAAGCGGGTGATCGTCAAGACCGCCCTCAACAAGCCGGGCAAGGATGCCGCCGCCGCCTTCGCCGACCGTAAGCTCACGGTGACGATCGACGGCCAGTCGGTGGTGAACGCCAAGGGCCAGAAGGAGAACTGGTTCGATCCCGCGCAGCCGATCACGCTCCACATCGCCGAGCTCAGCGGCAAGACCACCGACGCCGACGGCACCATCCCGCTGCAGAAGGCGATCGTCGTCGGCGATTCCGAATTCAGTTTCGCCATCGCCGCCGACGACAAGCGCGGCTACGCCGTGGTGACGGCGCAGCGCTGCAATTTTCCGTGAGCAGGCAGCTGTCAGCTGTCAGCTCTCAGCTCTCAGCTCTCAGCTGTCAGCTCTCGAGAACCCGCCGTCGCGGTAGATTTCAGGGTTCGGAGGAGTGCGGCGAGCATCCGCTTGACTTCGATAGTCATCTCTTCGAGAGAGGCATGGGCCTCTTTATTCAAGTAGGACAGATCACGGGCAAGGAGAAGCAGGTACTGCAACTCGCTGGCGGAGCCCATCGCGATGTGAAGAAATCGGGCGAAATCAGGATCGCTGCCTCGCCCGGTTCCTTCGGCGATGTTCGTCGGGATGGCGCCAGCGGCGCGACGCATCTGGCTCGTCACACCATAAGTCTCCGAGGCAGGAAATCCGCCGGTCGCCTGATAGACCGCAAGGGTCAGTTCGTGGCTCTTGCGCCAGACGCTGAGCTGTCGGAAGTCCTGCATCGAGCTGATAGCTGACAGCTGACAGCTGATAGCTCACCGCTGAGAGCTGACAGCTTCCTCAACCCCCGAACATCTTGCGGAGGTTCTCGAAGCCGGCTTCGTAGACGCCGCGGATGGCCTTGACGGCGTCGCTCTCGGGAGCGCCGGAGGGCTCGAACTCGCTCGACCATTCGACGGTGCAGCTCTTGCCGTCCTTGTTCTCGGCGACGTGTATCGTGGCGTGGTACTTGGCCACGGGCAGCGGCCCCTCGAGAATGGAGTAGCTGTAGGTGCGCGACTTCTCGTCCTTGCTGTCGAGCTGCTCGACGATCTTGCCGCCGCCATGGAGCGTGAGCGTGCGGATGGTGGCGGCGCCCTTCTTCGCCTCGTCGCTCTTGGCCACCGCCGGATGCCAGCGGGCCAGGCTGTTGAAGCCGCCGATGCTGTCCCACACGGTGCGGGCGGCGACGGGGAGCTGCGTGGACATGCTGACCTTGGCCATGCGGTTGGTTCCTCCTTGCTGAGACGATCGGGTGGGCGGGAGAGGGGACTCTAGCTGCCGAAGAGGCGGCGCAGGTTCTCGAAGCCGGTTTCGTAGACGCCGCGGATGACCTTGACCGCGTCGTTCTGCGATCCACCGTCGGCCTCGAACTCGCTCGACCATTCGACCCGGCAGCTGTGGCCGTCGGCGGACTCGCGGACGTGCAGCCGCGCCTCATAGCCCGGCGCCGGCAACGCCTCGCAGACGATGGCGTAGCTATAGGTGCGCGACTTCTCGTCGTGGCTCTCGATCCGCTCGACCACGGTGCAGCCGCCGTGCAGCGACAGGCGGCGGACGACGGCGCCGTTTTCCGTCGTCTCCTCGGCGCCAAGGACGGCCGGATGCCAGCGTGCCAGCGCATTGAAGCCGCCGATCATGTTCCAGACCGCGGACGCGGGCACGTGCAGCGTCGTCGATACCTGAACCTTGGCCAAGGCGTTTCCCCACAACCGCCGGTCGGCATACGGCCCGATTCCCGCGCCTATCGTAGCAAGCCGCCGGGCATGATACTAGGTGGGCGCGACCCGATTCGCTCCGCAACCGGAGGGACGTAGACATGCCCGTCAGCCACCGCCGCCTGCTCGCCGGCGCCGCCGTCCTGCCCCTGGTGCTCGCCGCCTGCAACAAGAGCGGCCCGGCCTACGACCTGCCGCCCGGGATCTACGCCCAGATCATCGACATGACGTCGGCCTTCAGCTTCAGTCCGGAAACCGTGACCATCAAGGCAGGCGATGCCGTGCTGTGGCGCAACCATTCGGCCTTCACGCACTCGGTGATCTTCGACCCGCAGAAGGCGACCGAAGCGGTCGACGTGATGCTGCCGCGGGGCGCCGAGCCCTTCGCATCGGGCGACATTCAGCCGGGCGAGACCTTCGCCCACAAATTCACGGTTCCCGGCAGCTATCGCTATGTCTGCGTCCATCATGAGGGCGTCAACATGCATGGCACGATCATCGTGGCGCAGTAGGCGCGGTGGTCCGGTGCCGGAAAACCCCGCGGACGGCTATGCGGGCGCGGCCGGCTTTCTCCGCCGCGTCCCCTTTGCCGCCGCACCGGGGTGCTTCGGCAGCCGGTTCCGCAGCCGCTCGAGCTCGGCTCGGAACTTGTCGCGCTCCCACTCCGCCCGCTTGAGGCGGGCCTGCGAGCGCGTCAGCTCGCGGCGCAGGAGCGCCAGATATCTCTGGTCGACATCGGACGTGCCGTCGCCCCTGGCTTCGGGGGAGGTGCGCCGCCGCTTCATGCTGTTACTTCTCCGGACCCGGTTGGTCGACAGCGGCATTATGCCGAGGATTCGGCGTTGAGAATTGTGTTGCCGCTGCATCGGCCCTTGCATATCCTGATTCAGACAGGGAAACATTGTTTATGTACGGGAAACATTGCGATCTCGTATTGCCCGAGACGGCTCCTGGGTCGCCATGATCCGACAGGAAGGGCCGCAGGGCGTGGAGGCTGGTGCCGGTGCAACGCGGACGGCGCGACGTCGCCCGCAGGACGCCGGAGAGCAAGGGGGCGTGGCATGGCGACAGATAGAACATCGGGCGTGGTCATCACCGAGTCGGTGACAGTCGAGACGGAGATCACCTATACCTCCGGGAATCTCCGGCGAGAGACCGGCTGGTGGGGCGCCTTCGTCATCGGTCTGGCCGGAACCATCCTGGTAACAGGCATCGCGCCGGTCATGGTGACAGCGCTCGGCGCCTCGTCGATCCCGATTACCGTGTTCATCACCATCACCGGCTGGCTGCTCTGCCTGTTCCTGGCGGAATTGGCGGCGATGATGCCAGATCGGACCGGCGGCTCGCCATCCTACGCCTATCCGGCCTATCAGGACCGCTGGCCGCGCCTCGCCAAGCACATCAACGGCTTCACGGCCTGGGCCTATTGGCTCGGCTGGTTCCCGGTGGCGCCGCTCAACATGATCCTCGCCTCCTATTACCTTGCCGATCGGTTCGGCCTCGACACGACCAGCGGCTTCACGCCGATCCATACGCCGATCGCCTACTGGACGCTCGGCATCTCCATCGTCGGCATCCTGCTGTTCTTCATCCCGGCCTATCTGGGCATCCGCTTCGGCGCCGTGTTCGCGACGATTCTGGCGCTGCTGTCGATGATCCCGCTCACCCTCATTGCGGTCGTCTGGATCTTCAATCCGTCAGTGGCCAATTTCAGCGAACTGGCCGGCTTCCCGCACGTCGATGGGTCCAGCTTCTTCAGCCCGATTGGCGACTACAATTGGCTCCAGGTCTATATCGCCTATGGCTTCATCTTGACCTGGAACGTGATCGCCATGGAGGCGGCGGCGTGCTACATCGGCGAATGCGGCAATCCCGACCACGACGCCAAGATTGCCATGAATCTCGAAGGCGGCTACGGCGTCTTCATCTATACGCTGATTCCGATCGCCTTCGTCGTTGTACTCGGCGCCAAGGCGCTCGCCGATCCCTCGATGGTCGATCCCAAGACCATGTTCGTCACCTTCGCCGGCAAGGTCCTGCCCGGCATCGGGGGTGAGGTCCTCAACTGGATCGTCGCGGCCATGCTGATCGTCGCGCTGGCCCTGTCGGCACTCAACGCCATCATGGGATCGGGCCGCGCGCTCTACCAGATGGCGCTCGACGGCGAGTTCCCCAGGTTCTTCCAGCGCGTCAATAAGCACGGCGTGCCCGACCGCGCGATGTTCTTCAACGTGATCTGCTCTTTGATCGTCATCCTGCTCGGCGGAGCCGTGGAGATCTACAGCTTCTCCAACGTCGGCTACACGGTGTCGTTCCTGCCCGTCCTGATCGGCTACTTCCTGCTGCGGCAGGACAAGCCGAATGCCCGGCGACCCTTCAAGCTGCCGGAGTTCATGAAGTACGTCGCCCTGCTGCTGGCCGTCGTCTATTTCGTCTTCTGGCTGTTCGGCGGACTCTGGTTCTCGAAGTTGACCAATGTGCAGGTCTACTACTGGGCCGGCTGGGCGACGCTGCTCGCCTACCTGCCGTTCTACTGGTACCGCACCCAAGTCGAGGACAAGCGGCCGGCTTGAGCAAGGTCGTCACCGCCGCCAGCGCCGTCGCCCGGTCGGAGATGGCGGCGCTTCCGGCGCGGTTTGGCCCGGCATGGAGAAGGCCGTGGGGCCGACTGCAGGAGCCGCCCGATCCGGCCGCGCTCGTGATCCGGTCTGTCCTGCTCGCTTCCGAAGGGCGAGCGATTGCGCCGACGGCCGTGGATTTCGCGGCGCGCATCGCCGGACGATCGACCGCCGTTGTCCATGTCCTGTCGATCGCGCGCGTCTGGGGCACATCCTTCGGGCTACCGAACCCGGGGCTGCTGCCCAATAAGCGCGAGTGGGACGAGCAGCGACGAATTGTCGCTGAAGCGGTCGCGGCACTCAGGCGACGGGGTGTCACGGCTTCCGGCCATGTCCTGGGCACGCGACATGCGGCCAGGCGAATCGTCGATGAGGCCCGGCGGCACCGCTGCGATGCCATTGTGATGACAGCGGATCCGCCTCGCCATTGGATCATCGCGAATCTGCTCTGGCAGCACGAGCCCTACCGGGTGCGCCGGCGCAGCCCCCTCCCGGTCTACCTCGTCGTCAATGACGCCGCAGAACGCGGGACCGAAACCGGTCGTCGCCGGCCCGATACCACGGGCTAGAAACGTGGGACCGGTCGATACCGGTCGATTGGTTAAGTCCGTTGGACGGCAGGACTTTCGCGCGCGGCGATTGCTTGCGCGGGCTGTTGCCGTCTATAACTGCGTCACCGCATTGCGATGATGTTACAAGAACCGATCCATCGGTCGGCAGTGCGGAGCAGGCGGGCTGAGTAGGCATGGGACAGCGCAGGACGCGCGCCAATCTATCTCCACACCCCGCGGCCGCCGGCAGACCCTGCCAAGCCGCCGCCCCGACCCGTTTCCCATATCGGCCCGGTCCTGCCGCGACGGCGATCGACGATCGCGCGCCGCGGCTTCGGCAATCCAACGCAACCAGGGGGCTTCAATGACGACAGCGACAACGACCGTCGGCACCGGTCAAGGCGAACTGCAACGGGCCATCGACTGGAAAGGCGCCTTCTGGGTGGCGAGCGGCGTGCCGCCGCTGGTCCTCTTCTCGATCGGCGCCATCGCCGCCACGATCGGGGCACCCTCCTGGCTGGTGTGGGTGCTCTCGATCGGCATGGGCTTCATCCAATCCTTCACCTACGCCGAGATCGCCGGCATCTTCGACGAGAAGGCGGGCGGCGCCGCCAACTACGGCGCCACGGCCTGGCTGCGCTACGGCATCATTGGCAAGTTCATGGCCCCGCTCTCGGTCTGGACCTATTGGTTCGCCTGGTCGCCGGTACTGGCCATCGGCTCGGGTATCGCCGCCGGCTACATCCTGACCGCGCTCCTCCCTCCGGATTCCACGATCCTCACCTGGAGCGTGACACTCCTCGACCTCGGCTTCCTGAAGGAAGGCTTGTCACTGCGGATCAACAGCACGTTCTTCATCGGTGCGGCATTGCTGCTCGTTGTCTTTGCGGCGCAGCACCACGGCATCCTCCGCACCGCCCGCATCCAGACCGTCATCGGCGTCGCCGTGATCGTGCCATTGCTCATCGTCGGTGTCGTTCCATTGCTGACCGGCCAAGTGATAGCGGCGAACTTCTCGCCCTTCACGCCGCTGGCGCTCGACGCGAACAAGAACATCATTGCCGGTGAATGGAATCTCGGGGGTTGGACGCTGTTTCTTGGCGGCATGTTCATCGCGGCCTGGTCGACCTATGGTTTCGAGACCGCGGTCTGCTACACCCGCGAATTCAAGAATCCGGCGACCGATACCTACAAGGCCATCTTCTATTCCGGCCTGCTCTGCGTGCTTGTCTTCGCCCTGGTGCCCTTCACGTTCCAGGGCGCGCTCGGCGTTGCCAAGATGCTCGAGCCCGGCATCGCCGATGGCTCCGGGGTCGCGGCGGCGATGGCGGCGATCGTGGGCGGCGGCGCATTCATCGGGAATCTGTTGATCCTGATGATGATCCTTGCACTGGTCCTGTCGATCATGACGACCATGGCGGGTTCGTCGCGCACGCTCTATCAGGCCTCCGCCGACGGTTGGCTCCCCAAGTACCTCTCCTACGTGAATCCCTACGGCGCGCCGACGCGCGCGATGTGGACGGACCTGATCTTCAACCTGATCCTGCTGCTGATGTCCGACTACGTCTTCCTGCTGGCGGTCTCCAACTGCGCCTACATCGTGTTCAACTTCCTCTGCCTGAACGCCGGCTGGATACACCGGATCGATTCGGGCGACATCAAGCGGCCATGGAAGGCACCCAATTGGCTGCTGGGCCTGGGAACGATTTTCGCCTTCGTCAACATGGTCTTCATGGGCGCGGGCGCGAATGTCTGGGGGCCGGCGACGCTGATCACGGGTGTCGTCGTCATGGCGCTCATCGTTCCGATCTTCGCCTTCCGTCACTATGTCCAGGACGGGGGGATGTTCCCGGACCGGATGCTCGTCGACCTAGGCCTGCAGGGCCGCGACCTCGGCCAGAGAAAGGCGGGCATGCTGCCCTATGCGGCGCTCGCGGGGGGCGTCGTTGTCACCCTAATCGCGCACTGGATCTTCGTCACCTGAAGCCGACGACCAGACGGCGCGGAATATGCGGCGGGGCTCGGAAACGGGCCCCGCAGCGTTTTCGGCTCAGGCCCGCCAGAAGGTGATGGTCAGGCCCCCGGCGATGATCAGGGCGCCGCCGACGAGGATGGCGAGGGTCGGCTGCTTGCCGAAGCCGGCCCAGTTGATGACCTGGGCCACCAGGAAGAACAACGTCACGTAGACGCCGAGCAGGCGCCCGAAGTCCCAGGACGGCAGGTTTACCGTCACGCCATAGGCGAACAGCACGCCAGCGCCGAGGGCGAGAAGGCCGGTCCGCGACGGCCAGGATGCGGCGTGGAGTCCGGTACGGACGATGGCATCGCCCCCAGCCTCGAGCACGGCGGCCAGCAGCAGGACGAGCAGCGGCACGATATTCCCCAAGCGAATCCCCCTTCGGAAATGTTACGGCGGCGGCGGTATCGCGTCGGCAGGCGCCGCCGCCCGAGCCGCCAGCTGCCGCTCCCGGTAGAGGACGTAGAGGCCGCTGGCGGCGACCAGGGCGGCGCCCACGAAGGTCCAGTGGTCCGGGAAGTCGCCGAACCAGAGATAGCCGATCGTGATCGACCAGATCAGCTGGCAATAGGCGAAGGGCGCCAGCAGCGAGGCCGGGGCGACGGCGAAGGCGCGGATCAGCAGATAGTGGGAAACGCCGCCCATGCCGCCCAGGAAGGCGAGGGTAGCCCAGCCGGCAAGACCCGGCGTCGTCCATTCGACGGGCAGGAAGACAGTCGTGACGGCGAGGCCGACGGTGGCCGAATAGAAGTAGGTCGTGGCGGCGCTGTCGCTGCGGCTGAGGATGCGGGTGGTGATCTGGTAGAGCGCGAAGCAGCCGGCGCTGCCCAGCGGCAGCAGCGCCGCCCAGTGCACCATCCCGATCCCGGGCCGGATGATGATGAGCACGCTGGCGAAGCCGATGCACACCGCCGTCCAGCGGCGGGGGCCGACGCGCTCGCCCAGCAGCGGCACCGAAAGCGCGGTGACGAGCAGCGGTCCCACGAACCCGACCGCCGTCGCATCGCCGAGCGGGATGTACTTCACGGCCAGGAAGAAGATGAAGGTCGAGCCCATGAGCAGGGCCGAGCGGACGACCTGCAGGCCGACCCTGGTCGAGTGCACCGCCGTCCGCAGGCTCCGCCCGCCGAGGAACAAGGGCAGGGCCAGCAGATGAAACAGGTAGCGGCCCCAGGTGATCTCGACCACGGGCAGCGAATGCGTCAGGTGCTTGCCGGTGGCGTCCATGACGGAGAACGCCATGCCGGCCGACAGCATCAGCAGGATGCCGCGCAACTGGTTCGGCGCGGTGCCGGCCTTGGCGGCAGGGGCGGCGGCGACCTTGGTCATGAACGGAGAGGTTTCATGGGCAGGCGGCGCCATCATGGCCGAACGGCCGGGGTCGCGCATCCGCAAATGCGGCACGCTGGCCTCTTGAAAAATAATGCGTAAAGGACTCGATCCCGCCCTATTCCTGCGAATACTGTGTCGACGGCAAGGTTTTTCGTGAAGAACGCGCGGCGACGCTGGACAACGGAATCGAGAAGTATTATGTGCGATTCCTCTGCGGGGGCGATCCATCATCCAGAGGGGCAGACGCCCCCGCCGTGACGGCAAGAAACCGATCTGCCCAGGAAGGACCCATTATGCAGCGCCGCGTCATCGCGGAGAAGGCAGAGCCTCCAAGTACCACCGATCATCTCCTGGACAACCCCACCCTCCCGATCACGGCAACAAAGATCGGCCCCAGCGCGGCAAAGCCGCCTTTTTTTGCACCCATCGTCAAGCGACCGACCGCCCGCGAACGCTTCCCGGCCAGCCTGCGCAGCCACCTCTTCCGCAAACGGTTCTTTCCCGATGCGAGCGCCGCCGACTGGAACGACTGGCGCTGGCAGGTCCGCAGCCGGGTGAAGGATTTCGCCGGCCTGGCGCGAATCATCAACCTCTCGGCGGACGAGGCCGAGGCCATCCGACGTCATACCGGATCGCTGCCGGTCGGCATCTCGCCCTACTATCTGAGTCTCTTCGACCGCGACGACGCGACGCAGCCGATCCGGCGAACCCACGTCCCCGTCACCGGCGAGTATCTGCGCCTGCCCGGCGAGGCGGACGATCCCCTCGGCGAGGACCACGATGCCGCCGTGCCGGGGCTGGTGCATCGCTATCCCGACCGGGTGCTGTTTCTGGTCACCGGCTTCTGCTCGACCTACTGCCGCTACTGCACCCGTTCGCGCATGGTCGGCGAGGCCGGCGGCGAGTACCAGTTCAGCGTGCCGCAGTGGGAACGCGCGCTCGCCTATATCGAGGCGCATCCGGAGATCCGCGACGTGCTGCTCTCCGGCGGCGACCCGCTGACGCTGGCCGACGAGAAGCTCGAATGGCTGCTGGGGCGGCTGCGGGCGATCCGGCATGTGGAGTTCCTGCGCATCGGCACCAAGGTGCCGGTGGTGGTGCCGCAGCGGGTGACGCGCAGCCTGACCGCCATCCTGCGCCAGTTCCACCCGCTCTGGATGAGCCTGCATTTCACCCATCCGGACGAGCTGACCGAGGAGGTGAAGGAGGCCTGCGCGCGGCTGGCCGACGCCGGCATACCCCTGGGCTCGCAGACCGTGCTGCTGAAGGGCATCAACGACGACGTCGAGGTCATGAAGCGCTTGATGCACGGCCTGCTGATGGCGCGGGTGAAGCCCTATTACCTCTACCAGTGCGACCCCATTTCCGGCTCGGCGCATTTCCGCACGCCGGTCGAGAAGGGGCTGGAGATCATCCGCGGCCTGCGCGGCCACACCACCGGTTACGCCGTGCCGACCTACGTGGTCGACGCGCCCGGCGGCGGCGGCAAGGTGCCGCTGATCCCCGACTACGTCGTGGGACGCGACGGCGGCGACCTGTTGCTCACCAACTACGAAGGCGGCGTCTACCGCTACCCGGATCCCGAGGGGACCCTCGGACTCGGCAAGACGCTGCCGCCCGCAACGACGGGCATGAACGGGAGGATCTGATGCGTGTCGGCATCACCTACGACCTGCGCGACCACTACCTGGCCGCCGGTTACGGCGCCGAGGAGACGGCGGAGTTCGACAATGTCGAGACCATCGACGCCATCGACGGCGCGCTGCAGCGTCTTGGATTCGAGACGGACCGCATCGGGACGGTGCGCCAGCTGGCGCAGCGGCTGGTCGCCGGCGAGCGCTGGGACCTGGTCTTCAACATTGCCGAAGGGCTGAAGGGCGTCGGCCGCGAGGCGCAGGTGCCGGCGCTGCTCGATGCCTACGACATCCCCTACACCTTCTCGGATCCGCTGGGCATGGCGCTCACTTTGCATAAGGGGATGGCCAAGCGCGTCGTGCGCGACAGCGGCGTGCCGACGGCGCCCTTCGCAGTGGTCGAGGCCCTGGCCGATATCGGCGGTATCCGCCTGCCGTTCCCGCTCTTCGCCAAGCCGATCGCCGAGGGCACGGGCAAGGGCGTTTCGCCGACATCGCGGGTCGGCTCGGCGACGGCGCTGCGCAAGGTCTGCCGGCAGCTGCTCGACCGTCATCGCCAGC
Source organism: Pseudomonadota bacterium (assembly GCA_046724215.1). Classification (GTDB taxonomy): domain Bacteria; phylum Pseudomonadota; class Alphaproteobacteria; order Dongiales; family Dongiaceae; genus JBKOWC01. Next base: position 13,393 of record JBKOWC010000296.1, read on the forward strand.
CGGTCCTGGTCGAAAGCTTCCTGCCCGGCCGCGAGTTCACGGTCGGCATCACCGGCTCCGGCGCCGCGGCGGCCGCCGTGGCCGTCATGGAAGTCGTGCTGACGGAGCTCGCCGAGGCCGGCGTCTACTCCTACGTCAACAAGGAGGAATGCGAGAGCCGGGTGCATTATCGACTGGTCGACGATGCCGACGCCCACGCGGCCGCCGATGTGGCGCTCGCCGCCTGGCGGGCGCTCGACTGCCGGGACGGCGGCCGGGTCGACCTGCGGCAGGACTCCCGGGGGCAGCCGATGTTTCTCGAGGTCAACCCGCTGGCCGGCCTGCATCCGACCCACTCGGACCTGCCG
>JBKOWC010000186.1:0-6354 GCA_046724215.1 Pseudomonadota bacterium
GCTGCGCGCCGCCGGCGGCGAGAGGTGGCGTTCGAATTCCTGCTCGCGCCAATGACGCATCATCTTCGGCAGGGGGATGCGCATGGGGCAGACGCTTTCGCAGCGGCCGCAGAAGGTGGAGGCGTTGGGCAGGTGGCCGGCAGTCTCGACGCCGAGGAGCGCCGGATCGAGCACGGCGCCAATGGGGCCAGAGTAGACCCAGCCGTAGGCGTGGCCGCCCACCGCCTGGTAGATCGGGCAGTGATTGAGGCAGGCGCCGCAGCGGATGCAGCGCAGGGCCTCGCGGAACTCGCTGCCGAGCATGCGGCTGCGGCCGTTGTCGATGAGGACGACGTGATACTGCTCGGGGCCGTCGACATCGCCCGGGCGGCGCGGACCCGTGGAGAACGTCGTGTAGACCGACATCTCCTGCCCGGTTGCCGAGCGGGCGAGAACGCGCAGGATCGTCGCCGTGTCCTCCAGCGTCGGCACCACCTTCTCCAGCGTCGCCAGCACGATGTGGATGCGCGGCAATATCTGCGTCAGGTCGCCGTTGCCCTCGTTGGTCACGATGACGGAGGTGCCGGTTTCGGCGATCAGGAAATTGGCGCCGGTGATGCCGACGTCCGCGGCGAGGAAGCGGTCGCGCAGCTTCGCGCGCGCCTCCGCGAGGAGCGTGTGCGCCTCGGCCAGCGAGCGCCGCGGATCGAGATCGGTGTGGGCAGCGCGAAAGGCATCGGCTACCTGTTCCTTGTTGAGGTGAATGGCCGGCGCGATGATGTGGCTCGGCGGCTCGTGGCGCAGCTGGATGATGTATTCCCCGAGGTCGGTCTCGACCGGCACCATCCCGTGCTCTTCGAGGAAATCGTTGATGCCGATCTCCTCGCCGACCATGGTCTTGCCCTTGGTGACCGTGCGCGCATTCACCGAGCGGCAGATCGACAGCACCGTCTGGCGCGCACTTTCCGCATCGGCGCACCAGTGCACCTTCCCGCCGGCGGCCGTCACCTTCTGCTCGAAGCGCTCGAGATAGAAATCGAGGTTCTCCAGCACGTGGTTCTTGATGTCGCGCGCGGCGTCGCGCAGGGCCTCGAACTCCGGCAGGCGGGCCGCGGCCGCGGCGCGGCGCTCGATGAAGTTCTTCTTCACATGCGACAGCGCCCGCTGCAGCTGCGCGTCGGCGAGGGCGCGGTGGGCGTTGTCCTTGAAGTGCGGGCTGGTGACGGCCTGCATCAGCGGTGCCCCGTTCCTTCGTGATTCCCCCGCGAAAGCGGGGGTCCAGGGCGAGCAACGTGCGTTGGCCCCTGGACCCCCGCTTTCGCGGGGGAATCAACCAAGAATGGCTGCTTACCCTCTCGCATAATTCTCACCGCTTCGCCGGTTCGCCGATGGCGGGGGCGTCGGTCATGCCGGCGAGGACCTCGGCGACGTGGCGCACTTGCACGGAACGCCCTTCGCGCTGCAGCTTGCCGGCCATGTTGAGCAGGCAGCCCATGTCGCCGGCGAGCAGCGTGTCGGCGCCGGTGCGGGCGATGTCGGCGGTCTTCTCGGCCACGATCTTGTCGGAGATTTCGGGGTACTTGACGCAGAAGGTGCCGCCGAAGCCGCAGCAGATCTCGGCACCCGGCAGCTCCGCGAGCTTCAGCCCAGCGACCGAGGCGAGCAGCCGGCGCGGCTGCTGCTTGACGCCGAGCTCGCGCAAGCCAGAGCAGGAATCGTGATAGGTGACGGTCCCGTCGTAGTGCGCCGCGACGCGCGCCATGCCGCGCACATCCGTCAGGAATGAAATCAGCTCATGGCTGCGCGCCGCCAGCGCGCGGGCGCGGGCCTGCATGGCCGCGTCGTCGGCAAACAGGGCCGGATAGTGCTCGCGCAACATGCCGGCGCAGGAGCCGCTGGGCGCCACCACGTAGTCGTAAGGCTCGAAGGCGGCGATGACCTGGGTCGCGATGGCGCGGGCGTCGGCGCGGTCGCCGGAATTGTAGGCCGGCTGGCCGCAGCAGGTCTGCGCCGCCGGCACCTCGACCGTGCAGCCGGCCGCCTCCAGCAGCTTCACCGCGGCGAACCCGACGCTCGGCCGGAAGAGATCGACGAGGCAAGTGACGAAGAGGCCGACGCGGCAGGGCGTATCGTTCATGCGCCGCGGAGAATGAGGGCTGCTCCGCACTTTGGCAAGCAAGCGGGTCGGATCTGACCGGTTAGCGTCGAATCCTCTGTCGTCCCGGCGAAAGCCGGGACCCATAGACTCAGGCCTCTGGAATATGGGCCCCGGCTTTCGCCGGGGCGACACATCAGGATGACACTAATACCGCGCGGCGACGGCGCTGGGCAGCAGCAGGAAGAGGCGGCCGGGCTGTTTCATGGGGCCGGCATAGCGCATCGCTTCGTCGCCGCTGCCCCAGTAGAGGTCGCCGCGCTGCGCGCCCTTGATGGCGGCGCCGACGTCCTGCGCCACGACCAGGCGTTGCAACGGCCGGCCGGCTTCCGGCGCGCCAGCGGGATAGGTGGTGTCGAGCCAGAAGGGCGCGCCCAGCGGCAGCAAGGTCGCATCGATCGCGAGACTGCGGCCGGGGACCAGCGGCACGCCCTGGGCGCCGACCGGGCCGGCGCCGTGTACCTCCTTGAAGAAGACGTAGCGGGCGTTCTGCTGCATGAGCGGCCCGGCGGCGGCTGGATGGTCGTGCAGCCACGCGCGGATCGACTGCAACGTCACGGACTCCTTGGTCAACGCGCCGCGCTCGACCAGGAGGCGGCCGATGGCGGTGTAGGGCCGGCCGTTGTCGCCGGCGTAGCCGACACGAACGGTGCCGCCCTCGGCCAGGCGCAGACGACCCGATCCCTGCACCTGGAGGAAGAAGGCGTCGATGGGATCGGCCAGCCAGAAAAGCTCGAGCCCGCGGTTCCTCAGGCGACCCGCCTCGATCTCGGCCCGCGTCAGATAAGGCTTCCCGGCGTCGAGATCGGCCGGCCGGCGATAGAGCGGCACCGTGAAGCGCTTGGTGCGCCGGCGGCTCGCGATCGACTCGGGCTCGTAGTAGCCGGTAAACAGCCCTGCGCCGGAACCGCCTTCGGTCGCGACCGCCCGGAACTGCGTCTCCAGAAACGCGCGCACGGCGACCTCACCGGCGCCAGCGGCCGGCAGCGTCGCACAGACGGGCCGCCAGTCGGCGACCGTACCGGCCGTGCCATCGGGCCCCACAGGCGAGGCATCGGGTTGGCGCAGCAAGGCGGCGCAGGACGCCGCCAGGGCCGCCAGAGCCTGCGACTGCCGATCGGCGTCCCAGCCCGGCAGATCGGCGAGGCGGAGCGCGGCGGAGGACCGGGCGGCCGGCGGCGGCGCGGCTTCGCGTCCCGCGCAGCCCAGCAGCGGCAGCAGGAGGGCCGCCCACAGAGCGGGGCAGCGAAGGCGGCGGATCAATTCGGGCTGCGGGTGGCGACCAGCGTCCAGTTCGGATCGCGCGAGCGCGTGTTGCGGCTGAACGTCCAGATGTCGGTCACCGTCGCGACGATGGTGGGATCGCCGTCGGCGACCTTTCCGTCGGCGTCGCGGGTGACATTGATCTGGTCGGAGACGATCTTCACGGTGGCGACGGCATTGCGCCCTTGCAGATCCGCCTCGATCAGGTCGACGGAATTGATGCCGACCAGCGTCGTCTGCAGTGCCTGGCGCGCCTGCTGGCGCGCCTTGATGGCACGGGTGAAATTGTCGAACACCTCGTCGTTGAGGAGCGGCCGCAGCGTGGCGAGATCGCCGCCGGCATAGGCCGTCAGGATCAGCTCGAAGGCGGCGCGCGCCCCCATCACGAATGCCGCCGGGTCGAAATCGGGGTCGGCGCCGCGGATGCGACCGATGCCCGGCTGCAGCGGTCCGGCGTCGGCCGCCGGGGCCGCCGCGGCGCTGTCGGCCGCCGCCTTCGCGCCGTCGTCCGGCCGCGGCAGGTGGCCGCGATCGGGCAGGGGGATGACCTTGTCGCGGCGCGAGTCGTCGTTGGCGACGCCGGCAAACGGATCGCGCGGCTGCTCCTGGCCGGTCCGCCGGCCCAGCGCCTTGTAGAGGCGGGCCACCAGAAACACGGCGACCATCGCCAACAGAATGATATCGATGCCGTGACCCATTCGCGCCGTCCGACCGGAGCCACCCGAAGTTGCTACGCCGCCTTGCCAACCGGTCCGTGGCAAGCGGGCTGGACCCGACCGGGCGCTTGCGTTAGACCACCGCGAACGACAGCGCCCTATCGTCTGCCATGCGCGCGGGACTTTCATGTAACATGGGCAATCGCGCGACAAAGAGCAAGCACAGGCGCAGGCTCCGCTTCGGGACCCGGCGATGATTCTCGTCCGCCACGGCGAATCGGAATGGAACGTCCTGTTCAGCCGCACCCGCATCGATCCCGACATTCCGGATCCGCCGCTGACGCCCGAAGGGCGCCTCCAGGCGACGCGGGCGGCCGAGTCGCTCCTGCAGTTCGGCGTCGAGCGGCTGCTGGTCAGCCCCTATGCGCGCACCCTGGAGACCGCCGAGATCATCGCCGGCCGCCTCGGCATTCCCATCGCCGTGGAGCCGCTGGTGCGCGAGCGGGCCGCCTTCAGCTGCGACGTCGGCACGCCGCGCAGCCGGCTGGCGAGCCGGTGGCCGCGGCTCTCCTTCGATCACATCGACGAGATCTGGTGGCCGGCGGCGGAGAGCGAGGCGGAGCTCGAGCATCGCTGCGGCCGCTTCCGGCAGCGGATGCTGGTGCTGGCGGACTGGCCGCGGGTGGCGGTCGTCAGCCACTGGGGCTTCATCCGCGGGCTCACCGGCCAGGGTCTGCGCAACGGCGAACTGCTCCGCTTCGATCCCGGCGTTGTTAACCAATCGATTGCGGCGGATTGAGCCGGCGCGGCTTCCGTGCTAGCCACTGCGCCGACTTCGGGGGAATGGCCGCCGCCAGCTGCGGCCGCTCGCCCGGCAACCGCAGCCCCAGGACCTTCGCATGGCCGACCAAGCGACCGACAACGGCAACACGCCCACCGCCCTGCGCAACGTGCCTATCACCATCATGACGCAGTACCTGAAGGACCTGTCGTTCGAGAGCCCGGGCGCGCCCGCTTCGGTGGGCAACGCAACGGAACTGCGGCAGGGCTCCGTGACGGTGGACGTGGCCGTCAACCCGATGGGGGAAACCAACTACGAGATCGTCCTGCGGCTCAGGGTGGAAGCCAGCCACGAAGGGCGGACGGTCTATCTCCTGGAGATGCTGTATGCGGGCATGGTGCAACTCGGCGACGTCCCCGCCGACGCGGTCGAGCCGCTGCTGATGATCGAGGGGCCGCGCCTGTTGTTTCCCTTTGCCCGCGCCATCGTGACGGACATGACGCGCGACGGCGGATTCGCCCCGCTGCTGATCAACCCGATCGATTTCGCCGCCCTCTACCGCGACTTCAACCGGCGGCGCAGCGAGGCGGCACGGGTGGCGACCGTCTGAACCGGACCGCCCTCAGCTCAGCCAGACCGGCTCCTTGATCTTCGCCAGCAGCTGCAGGTGGGCGGCGAGCTCCGCCGCGGTCGGCGCGTGCGCCCGCGGCGGCCGCACCGGTCCCGCGGGCCGGGCGACGGCGAAGACGACTGCGGTCTCCGCGACCAGCTCCAGGCCGGCCTGCCGGCCGCCGATCAGTTCCAGATAGACCTCGGCCAGCAGCTCGGCATCGAGCAGCGCGCCATGCTTCGCGCGGGCCGAATTGTCGATGGCGAAGCGGCGGCAGAGGGCATCCAGACTTGCCGGCGCGCCGGGGAATTTCTGCCGGGCGACCTGCAGCGTGTCGACGACGGGCACGGCGACGGGCGGCCGGTCCAGGCGCATCAGCTCGGCATTCAGGAACCTGACGTCGAACTCGGCGTTGTGGATCACCAGCGGTGCTTCGCCGATGAATGCCAGCAGCGCGTCGGCGACTTCCGTGAAGCGCGGCTTGTCGGCCAGGAACTCGGCGGTGAGGCCGTGCACGGCGACGGCTTCCGCGGGCACGTCGCGCTCCGGATGGAGGTACCGCTGAAACTGGCGGCCGGTCGGGAGGTGATTGACCAGCTCGAGGCAGGCGATCTCGACCATGCGATGGCCGCTGGTCGGATCGATCCCGGTCGTCTCGGTGTCGAGCACGACTTCACGCATGGCCGATTCTCGCACACGCATCGCGTCGTTGCATCATCTGCTTCACGCGGGCGAGCGCGCGCCAGCTCGTACCGCGATCGAGGCCGGTCGGCACGACGAAGTCGGCGCGCCGGCGCTTGCTCGCGTCGGGCAGCTGGCGGGCCAGGATGGCGGCGAGGCGCGCGGGCGTCATCCCGGGGCGATGGAGGACGCGCGCCACCTGCACGAACCCGGGCGCACTGACGACGGC
>JBKOWC010000183.1:0-14247 GCA_046724215.1 Pseudomonadota bacterium
ATCTTCTCCCACGCCGCCGCGATGTTGTCGGCGCCGGCCTGCGCGCCCACCTGGCCGGAGTAGATCTTCGTCAGTTCGTCCTCGTCGATGCTGTAGTACTGGAAGATGACGGGGATGCGGGGCTCGATCGCCGCGTTCGGATGGTTATAGGAGTTCGCCTGCGAGTTCAGGTACGAGGTGATGAAGGCCTTGTCGTAGCCGGCCGCGACCCACTCGTCGATGTTGAAGTGGCTGTTGCGGTAAGGCTGGAAGCCAGAGGGATAGGCCGCGGTCCACAGCGACAGGTCCTTGCCGCCGAGATGTGCGGCGGCGCTCCAGGCCGCCTTCTGTTTCTTTGGATCGCTGTCGACGCGGGCCATGACGTAGACGCCCCAGCCGAGGTAGGCCATGTTCGGCGCGAAATTCGGGCCGCTGGCGAGCTTCTCCCAGGCGCCCTTCTTGGCGTTGTAGACGTCGTCCGAGCCCGGCAGGATATCGAAGCCGCAGACGTCGCCGATGACCGAGGAATCGCTGGTCTTGGCGTTGGAGCCGATGTCGCCCCACCAGGCGAGCATCGAGCCGGTGCCGCCGAGGAACTGCTGGAATCCGGTGGTGTTCGGATCGGCGCTGAGCTGATCGGGCGGTTCGGACGGCAGCGCGTCTATGACGTCCTGGATCGCCCGCACCCAGGCCGGGTTGTTGACGCGCGGCTTCATGGTGTCGATGTCGAAGAGCCAAGCCTTGTCGTCCGGATGCTTCGCGTAGGCGCTCGCGCGGCTACCCAGGAAGTAGAAGGCAAAGCCGCCCCAGGGCTTGGTCGGGTCGAGGTATCCATAAGCGTCCTGACCCTTGATCTTCTTGCCCTTCAGGAATTTGGTCACTTCCTGCACCTTCTGCCAGGTGCGCGGCACGGCCCAGTCGCCCTGATGACCTTCGTCCTTCCAGGCCTTCGCCAAGTCTGCGTCGGCAAAATAGTCGGTACGATAGTTGAAGTTGTGGCAGTCGCCGTCGATGGTGATCCGATACTGCTTGCCGTTCCAGGTGCCGACCGGAGGCTTCAGGTAGTTGACGAGGTCGTCGAAATCGATCTGCTGCTTAACCCAGTCGGGCATCACCGACGTCAGGCCCTTGCCGCAGACGTCGCCTTCGAACGGCGCGCCCATCTCGACGATGTCGAAGTCGATCGTGCCGGTCGCGATCGCCTGCTGCAGGCGCGGGTTGTAGTCGGCCTGGGCGAGATCGATCCAGGTCAGCTTGGCGCCGGTGTACGCCTCCCACGGCTTCAGGAAGCCGCGGAACAGCAGGTTGTGCAGGTTCTGGTTGTTGAGCCCCATGAACTGGAGCTCGACACCCTTGAACTCGCCCTCTGTCACGTTCTTCTTCGTCGGCTCGAGGCAGAGTTCGCCGACCTTCTGCCAGTCGGCATCGGTCGGAGAGCCTTTGTTCACGCCGGGTATCTGCAGGATCTGAGCGCGCAGACTGTCGGCTGCCGCCGCGCCGCCGGATGAGAGGCCGAGCACGCCGGTTGCGGCCAGCGCGCCGGCGGCGGCTCCCTTGAGGACATCGCGCCGGCTCGCCTGCGTGGCGAGAATCCGGTTATAGAGTTCAACTTTCACTGTGATTCCTCCCGCATTTCTTGACGTTGAGATCTCCCTGCCCGTGCGTGATCGCGTTTGCGTTCGAGCGGTCCCGAGGCGCTGCAGACGTGGCCGGCAAGGCACTCTTGGAAGAGCGTGACGTTCGCGAAACCCTCCGCGCAACGGCGCTCTTCAGTGGCGCAAATTCGACGGGCAACGAAGGCAGGATGAGTATGCAGCGACGCCGGTGGATGTCAATTCAGCCGTTGTCCGGCGGGAATTCCGCTGCCGCGCGCGCTCGCCGAGAGCGGCGTCCGGAGCGCCGGCCGCCAGGCGCCGGCATCGCCGATGCGCCAGCGCGCGGCCTCGCCCCGATAGCAGAAGAGACGCGCCGGTTCGCCGCCGATGGGCACCCGCTGCTCCCAGCGCCGCAACGCCTCGGCGAGCATGAATTCGGTGACGTCGACGATCGGGAGCCGGCTGAGCTCCGCCACCGGACGCCAGCCAAGATCCTCGAGCTCGCCGTTGCCCGCGAGATCGCCGATCGCCGCCCGTCCATCGGCGAGGAAGAACCGCGTGTTGTAGCGGCGCTTCGAATAGGTCGGCGTGATCGCCCGGCAGATGAAATCGAGCGCGGCAAAGGCCGGCCCGACGCGGCGGGCGGCAAACTCCGTCCAGGGTCTGCTGGCAGCGGTCGGAACTGCACCGCCGGCGGCCACGAGCAGGCCGGTCTCCTCGAATGTCTCGCGGACGGCGGCGCGGGCGAAGGCGAGGCCCGAGCGTCCGCGGCCTCCGGCCTGCAACTGCCGTGCGACGGCCGGATGCAGGGCCTCGGGGAAGCCGGTCGGCCGATCGTCGGCCGGATCGACGCGGCCGCCAGGAACGACGTAGATGTCAGGCAGGAATCCCGCGCGGCTGTGGCGCCGGCCGAGCAGAACCTCGGGACCGCGGCGGCCGTCGCGGATGAGCACCAGTCCCGCGGCGTCGACCGGGCGCGTGATCCGGCGGCCGGGATCGCTCAACGCCCGCCTGCCGCCGACAGGTCCGTCAGGGCAGCGACTGGGAGACGGCGGCAGCGCTGGACGCGGCTGTCCCCGGACGCACATCCGCCAGATGCTCCGCACGCTTGTAGAGGCTGGGATCGGCGAGGAGATCGAGCGCGACCTCGACATCGACGGGATCCTCGCCGCTGCGCACCGGGCAGATGGCGCGCAGCTTGCCGAGCACGGGGCTCGTGTCGGGATCGTCGATATTCCGCAGGTCGGTGGGAACGGGCTTGATCTTGCCCAGCCGCAGGTCGCTGATCAGCTGCTTCGCCGTCTCGCCCTTGGCGTTCGTGCAGACCGACGGAATGACGCCGATGCGGTGGAGCGTGTAGCCCGACGGCGCGTGGAAGCGCGCCCAGGTGAGCGTCAGCTCGCCGCCGTTCGGCATCTCCACGACCTGCTGCACGGTGCCCTTGCCGTAGGAATTGCTGCCGACGACGACCGCGCGCCCGCTGTCCTGCAGGGCGGCGGCGACGATCTCGGAGGCCGAGGCCGAATCGCCGTTGACCAGCACGACCATCGGCAGGCCGTCGGCGATGTCGCCCGGCGTCGCGTCGGAATACTGGTTGCTGTCGGGATTGCGCCCGCGCGTGAAGACGATGCGGCCGTCGTTCATGAAGAGGTCGGCCACCGCCTCCGACTGGTCGAGCAGGCCGCCGGGATTGTCGCGCAGGTCGAGGATGTAGCCGCGGACGTCGGGGCCGATGTCCTGCCGGGCATGCAGAACCTCGTTGCGCAGGCTCTGGGCGCTGTCGACGTTGAAGCCGGTGAGATGGATATAGCCGACGTCACCCTTGCGCTCGTAGGACACGGTCTCGATCACGATCAGGGCGCGCGTGATATCCACCGAGAAGGGTGCGCCGTTCTTTCGGACGATCGTCACCTTGACGTGGCTGTCGATCGGCCCGCGCAGCATGTCGATCACCTGGTCCTGCTGGAGGCCGGCGACCGGCTTGTCGTCGACCGCCTCGATGACGTCGTCGTCCTTCAGGCCGGCGCGCTCGGCCGGCATGTAGTGCATCACCTTGATGACGCGGACGGCCTTCTCCTCGACCGCGACACTGATGCCGATGCCGCCGAAGCCTTCGCGTTGCGCGCGGTTCTCGGTTGCCTGTTTGCGCGTCGAATAGCGCGAGAAGGTGTCGAGCTTCGACACCACGCCCTTGAAGAACGCCTCGTAGATGTCCTCGTTGGACCTCGCCTGCAGGTCGGGCGACGCGGTGCGTGCCGCCGCGACGACGCTGGCGCACAGATTGCCCCACCCCTCGGCGTCGTCCTTCGATGGCGCCTGGAACTGGGCAACCGGCTTGCCGTCGAAGCCAACGGCGACCTTGTCGGTCTGCCGGGTTACGGCGACCTTGGCGTCGAGGCTTGCCACCCGGGTGAGGCCGGCGAGCGAGAGCTCGCCAAGGTCCTCGTCGCGGATGTAGATGTCCTCGATCTTCGCCAGGCCGCGCATGAACATCGCATGGGGCTCGTCGACGGCGGTTCCGCCGCCGGACCCGACCATGGCGCAGCCGACGAGCAGCCCGGACAGCAGGGCGCCCCCAAGCGCCCAGAACGTGCACAGCCGAATCCAGTGTTTGACTATCAAGATGACGTCCATTCGCTAAAGGGACCGCCCCGGCTGCCGCGCCCGGACGATGTGATGAATGCAACCCGCTCAAAGAGTGGCAAGTTACACTTTGTGCAACAAGTTAGTCGATGAAGCCAGCCCTGAAAGGCCGTTAACGAATTTCCCGCTCACCGACGCCGCCGCTGGGGCGCCCGGACCTTGCGCGGAGGCGGACGCGGCCGTCGGGACGCTGGCCGTACTGTCGCGCCGATCCGGTCTTCGGCAGCCTTGGCGTCTTCGACCAGCTGAAGCACCAGCCCCCCGGTGATCGGGGTGGCCTCGACGAGGCGGACGCCGACGGTCTCGCCGAGGCTGTAGACCCGCCCCCAGCGGCGTCCGACCAGGCAGTGGCGGCGCTCGTCGTGATCATAGAAGTCGCTGGGCAGGCTGCTGATCGGGACGAGGCCGCTGCCGCCGCTGTCCTTGAGGGTCACGAACAGGCCGAAGCGGGTGACGCCGGTGATGCCGCCGACGAAGATGTCGCCGACCCGTTCCGCCAGGAACGCCGCCACATAGCGGTCGACGGCGTCGCGTTCGGCGGCGGCGGCGCGCCGTTCGGTCGCCGAGATGTGCTCGGCGGTCGCCGGGAAACGGGCGCCGTCTTCCGGCCGCAGCCCGTCGTCGCCGAAGCCGTGGGCGGCGATGAGGGCGCGGTGCACCAGAAGATCGGCATAGCGCCGGATCGGCGAGGTGAAGTGGCAGTAGCGCGGCAACGCCAAACCGAAGTGGCCGATGTTGGCGGGGCTGTAAACCGCCTGCGCCTGGCTGCGGAGGACCAGCTCGTTGATCATCGCCGCATAGGGCGTGCCGCGCACCTGCTCGAGCAGGCGGGCGAAGACCGCCGGACGGATCACCTGACCCTTGGCGAGCGACAGCCCGAGGCTTGCGGCAAATTCACGCAGGGCCTCGATCTTGGCCGGATCGGGCGCGTCGTGGACGCGGTACATGCAGGGCATCCGCTTCGCCTCGAGCGCCTCGGCGGCGGCGACGTTGGCGGCGATCATGTACTCCTCGACGAGGCGGTGGCTGTCGAGGCGGGCGCGCGGCTCGATGCGGGCGACCTTGCCGTCGACGAGGAAGACGCGGCGTTCCGGCAGGTCGAGGTCGAGCGTGCCGCGCTTGGCGCGGGCCGCCAACAGGGCCTCGAAGCCGCCATAGAGGGGAGCGATGACCGATTCGAGCAGCGGAGCCGTGATGTCGTCCGGCCGTCCGTCGCGCGCCGCCTGCACCTGGCCATAGGTAAGGCGTGCGGCGGAGCGCATGAGCCCGCGCAGGAAGCGATGGCGCAGCTTCTTGCCCTGGCGGTCGACGAGCATCTCGACGGCGAGGCAAGGACGATCTTCCTGCGGCCGCAGCGAGCAGAGGCCGGCCGACAAGGCCTCCGGCAGCATGGGCACGACGCGGTCGGGAAAATAGACGGAATTGCCGCGCTTTTCGGCCTCGCGGTCGAGCGCTTCGCCGGCCCGCACGTACCAGGCGACGTCGGCGATGGCGACGAGCAGGCGGAAGCCGCCGGGATTGTCCGGATTCTCGTCGGGAGCCGCCCACACGGCATCGTCGTGGTCGCGCGCGTCCTCGGGATCGATCGTCACCAGCGGCACAGCCCTGAGGTCGCTGCGTTGACCGAGCGGCGCCGGCTCGGCGGCCTGCGCGAGATCGAGGGCCTGGCGCGGGAACTCCGTCGGGATGTCGTGCTCGTGGATCGAGATCAGGCTGATCGTCTTCGGCTCGCCGAAGCGGCCGAGGCGTTCGACGACGCGGGCCTGCAGCAGACCCAGGCGATGGGTGTGGAGTACCTCGGCCAGTACGAGCTCGCCAGGCTCGGCGTCGCCGGCATCGGCGGCGGCGATGCGGAATTCCGTCTTAACGCGCCGGTCGGTGGGTCGCAGGCGGCCGCCGACGCCGGGAATGGACTCGTAGACGCCGACGACGCGCTGCGGCACGCCGGCCAGCTTGCGGACGATGCGGCCCTCGTAGAGGTCGGGGCCGATGCGCGCCAGGCGGGCGAGGACGCGGTCGCCCTCGGCCAACGCCGGCGTGCCGCGCCGCTCCGGCGCCATCAGGATCTTGGGCGGCTTCGAGTCGTCCGTCCATGCAACCGGGCGGGCCACGACTTCGCCATCCGGGTCGACGCCGACGATCTGCACGACCGCGGTCTCCGGCAGGCTCTTCGGCTGTGCCAGGCGGCGGCCACGGCCGCGCTCGACTGCGCCTTCGGCCGCGATCTCCTTGAGCATCGCCTTGAGCGGGATGCGGTCGCCGCCGCTGATGCCGAAGGCGCGCGCGATCTCGCGCTTGCCGACCGGCGTGGGGCTGTTGCGGATGAAGTCGAGGATCTGCTGCTTGGTCGGCAGCGCCGACTTCTTCTTGTTCTTGGTCTTGGGGCGATCGGTCATGGGGGCGCGGGCCAGCTCAGGCCGGCGTCTTGAACTCGATCTCGATGAAGGTGAATTCGAACGCATTGGCGTTGATGACGTTGTGCTCGACGCCCACCGGCCGGTAGTAGGAGCGTCCCGCGGTCAGGTCGGCGAAGGTGTCGTTCTTGCCGTCGTGGAGCTGCAGCGTGCCGGTGGTCAGCGGCACGACGACATAGTCGTAGCCATGGCGATGCCAGCCGGTTTCGGCCCCCGGGCCGAAACGCCACTCCGTGACCTTGAGGCGCTCGTTATCGACCTGGACCGTGGGTGTCGCCGGCGGCCGCGACACGCTGCTGATCTCCGTCATGGGCAGACGCCTCCATCTTTGCCGGCCCGGCTTATAGCAGACAGGCCGGGGGCGGCGCAGGCGTTTGTCCGTGGCAAAAATCCGGCTGTCCGGTGGGGGCCGGCGCCATGCGATCGGCGCAGCCTGCTGGCTGCCGGCGACTTCGGCGCTGCTATTCGGGAAGCAGACTCGATAAAGCGGGAGCGTTCAGTTCACGACCTGCCAGGAGCCATCGGGCTGCTGGCACGCCGTGCCATGGGCGTCTTGCGGCTGACCGTCGACCACGATCGTGGTCTGGAACTCACGGCAATAGCCCTGCGTCTGATACTGGGGCGCCGGCGGCGCGTAGGCGTATGCCGGGCCGTAGGCGTAGGGCGGCGGATAGGCGTAGGCCGGCGCGTAGTAGCTGGGGCCATAATACCCGCCGACCGGGAAGCCGAAGCCGAAGAAGAAAGAACTGTGGTGGTGGTCTCCCGCCTGAGCCGGCGCGACTGCCATCAAGGCCGCTCCCAGGGCGAACACGCCGGCGGCCGCAACGAGCCCGCGCCGGACCGATCCCATCTTCTGCAACATTGTCCCTGCTCCTGATTGCTCGGGCCGCGCCGCCGACGTTTGCCTAATACGGCGTCGCTCGCGAGCATCGCGAATTTCGTACCCCACAATATAGTCCACCGGCGGTTGCGGTGCCAGTGTCCGCCATCACGCTGCGCGTGCCAAAAAAGCGCCGACGAGCGGGAATATTTACCAAGCGGGCAAGCGCTTAGCCGGCAGCGCGTTTGCGGGACGGACGCTTCGCTTCGGCCTCGGCGGGAGGTTCGGCGGCTGCGGGCGTGTTTTCGGCAGGCTTCGCCTTGCGGCGCTTGCCGGATGGCGTCTTCCCGCCCGTCTGTCCCTTGACCTTCTCGGTCCGCGCCGCCAGCAGCGCGATGGCCGCATCGAGCGTAAAGGCATCCGGCTCGGCGTCGCGCGGCAGCGAGGCGATCAGCTTGCCGTGGCGGATGTACGGACCGTAGCGGCCGGCATGCAGCGTGACCCGCTGGTTGTCGGCGGGATGGTTGCCGAGCGTCTTGCCCGGCGGCGTGCGGCGCCCCTTCGAGGGCTCGGCCAGGAGGGCGACGGCGCGGTTGAGACCGATGGTGAGCACGTCATCGTCGGCGCCGATCGATTTGTAGGTCGTGCCGTGCTTGATGTACGGACCGAAGCGGCCGATGCCGGCGACGATCGCCTCGCCCGATTCGGGATGGGTGCCGACGGTGCGCGGCAGCGCCAGCAAGGCGAGCGCGCGTTCGAGCGTCACGTCGGCCGGGGATAGCCCGCGCGGCAACGACGCTCGTTTCGGCTTCTCGGTCGGCTTCTCCTTTTTCTTCTTGCGCCTCTTGCCGCCGGCCTCGCTCGGCTCGCCGCCGTTGGCCGGCGGGGCGTGGCCATTGCCATTGCCGTTACCGTCGCCGAGCTGGACGTAGACGCCATAGGGACCGTGACGCAGCGTGACCGGGAGGCCGGTGGCCGGGTCGGCACCGAGCAGCTTCGGACCTTCGAGTTCGGCGCCGTGCCCGTTGCCATTGTCGACGCCGAGGCGGCGGGTATAGCGGCATTCCGGATAGTTCGAGCAGCCGATGAAGGCGCCGAAGCGGCCGAGACGCAGCCCAAGACGGCCGCTCTTGCAGCTGGGGCAGAGGCGCGTGTCGGAGCCGTTGTCGTTGGCGGGGAAGAAGTGCGGCCCGAGCTCCTGGTCGAGGGCATCGATGACCTGCGTAATGCTGAGGTCCTTGGTGCCGTTGACAGACTCGCTGAAGGCGGCCCAGAAATCGTGCAGCACCTTCTTCCAGTCGATGCGGCCGCCGGATACATCGTCGAGCTGCTCCTCGAGCTCGGCCGTGAAGTTGTACTGGACGTAGCGCTCGAAGAAGCTGGTGAGGAAGGCCGTGACGAGCCGGCCGCGGTCCTCCGGGATGAAGCGTTTCTTCTCCAGGCGGACATATTTGCGGTCCTGCAGGACCTGGATGATGGAGGCGTAGGTCGAGGGCCGGCCGATGCCGAGCTCCTCCAGCCGCTTGACCAGACTGGCTTCCGAATAGCGGGGCGGCGGCTGCGTGAAGTGCTGTTCCGGCGTCACGATCTCGCGCGCGACGGGCTGGCCCTCGGTGAGGTTCGGCAGGCGGCCGCTGCTTTCCTCGTCCTCGGCGGGATCGTCGCGATCCTCCTGGTAGAGGGTGAGGAAGCCGTCGAAGACGATCACGGAACCGGTGGCCCGCAGCGTGACGCCGCCGGCGCCGCCGGTGACGTCGACGGCGACCTGGTCGAGGACGGCGCTTTCCATCTGACTCGCCAGGGTGCGCTTCCAGATGAGCTCGTAGAGCTTCTGTTCGTCCGGCTCGAGATAGCGCGCCACGTCCTGCGGGCGGCGGTTCATGTCGGTCGGGCGGATGGCCTCGTGCGCCTCCTGGGCGTTCTTGGCCGGCGATTTGTAGATGCGCGGCGTCTCCGGCAGGTACTTCATGCCGTAGACGCGGTCGATGTAGTACCGGCAGGAGGCGATCGCCTCGTTCGAAAGGGCGACGCCGTCGGTGCGCATGTAGGTGATCAGGCCGACCGTTTCGCCGCCGAGGTTGACGCCTTCATAGAGCCGCTGGGCGATGCGCATGGTGCGGCTCGCCGAGAGCCCGATCTTGCGCGAGGCCTCCTGCTGCAGCGTCGAGGTGGTGAAGGGCGAGTAGGGGTGGCGCCGCGTGGTCTTGCGCTCGACGCTGGCGACATGGAAGGGCGCGCCGGCCATGATGCGGGCGACGGCGGCCTCGGCCGCCTGCTGGGTCGGCAGATCGAACTTATCGAGCTTCTTGCCGTCGATATGGGTGAGGCGCGTCTTGAACTCGTCCCCCGCCTCCGTCTTGAACAGCGCCTCGATGGTCCAGTACTCGCGCGGCTTGAAGGCCTCGATCTCGGCCTCGCGCTCGCAGATGAGGCGGAGCGCCACGGACTGGACGCGGCCCGCCGACTTGCTGCCCGGCAGCTTGCGCCAGAGGACCGGCGACAGGGTGAAGCCGACGAGGTAGTCGAGGGCGCGGCGGGCGAGGTAGGCGTCGATCAGTTCGCGGTTGAGCTCGCGCGGGTTCTTCATGGCGTCGAGCACGGCGCTCTTCGTGACCTCGTTGAAGACCACGCGCTTGACGTCGATGTCGCCGAGCGCCTTGCGCCGCTGCAGTTCCTCGGCGATGTGCCAGGAGATGGCCTCGCCCTCGCGATCGGGGTCGGTGGCCAGGATGAGCCGGTCGGCCGACTTCACGGCCTGGGCGATCTCCTTCAGGCGGCCTTCCGCCTTCTTGTCGACTTCCCAGTCCATGTCGAAGTCGGACTCGGGACGCACCGAGCCGTCCTTCGGCGGCAGATCGCGCACATGCCCGAAGCTGGCGATGACCTGAAAGCCCGGACCAAGATACTTGTTGATGGTCTTGGCCTTGGCCGGCGATTCGACGATGACGACGTTCATGCGGACTCTGATGTCAGCCGGAAATGGCGATCACGCCGGGTTGCCGTCAAGAACCATGCGGCCGATTGGTTAACAAGAGGGAAACGCGGTTCCCGGCATGGCGCTCCAGGCGCCCGGCCAGCTCCAGCTCCAGGAGCACCGCCCGCACGGCGGCGGCTGACACATGGCACTGGCGCACCAGTTCGTCAACCGCGACCGGGTCCGGGCCGAGCAGATCCTCAACCGTCGCATGAACGGAGTCTTCGGATAAGTCTTCAATTATTTCAGATAGTTGCGGCACGTTATCAAAGTTATTGTGGATCTCGCCGATGGGCTGCGTCATGGCCGCGACGGCGGCCAGCACGTCGGCCGCACTCTCGGCGAGATGGGCGCCCTGGCGGATCAGATTGTTGGTCCCCCGGCAGCGCGGATCCAAGGGCGAACCCGGCACCGCCAGCACGTCGCGGCCCTGCTCCAAGGCAAAGCGGGCGGTGATAAGGGACCCGGATTGTAGAGCTGCTTCAACGACTAAGACGCCCAGGCTGAGGCCAGAGATGAGCCGATTGCGGCGCGGGAAATGACGCGCCTGCGGGATCGTTCCGACGGGCAGTTCGGCGATGACGGCGCCGCGTTCGGCGACGGCACGGTAGAGCGCATCATGCTCCGGCGGGTAGACGACGTCGATGCCGCCGGCGACGACGGCGATCGTCCCGGTGGCGAGGCTGCCCCGGTGCGCGGCGGCGTCGATGCCGCGGGCGAGACCGGAGGCGACGGCAAATCCGGCGGCGCCGAGGTCGCGGGCGATGTCTTCGGCGAGGCGCCGGCCGTTGGCGGAGGCGGCGCGGGCACCGACGACGGCGACGGTCCGCCGATTGAGCAGGGCGAGGTCGCCAAGCGCGCAGAGCAGGGGCGGCGCGTCCTCGATCGCGGCGAGCGGCACGGGATAGGCAGGCTCGCCGCGGCCGACGAGCCGGGCGCCGACGCGGTGCAGCGCCTCCATCTCGCGCTCGGCCTCGGCGGCCGGACACAGCTTCAGCGGACGCGCGCGCCCGGCTCGGCGCGCCAGTTGTGGCAAGGCGTCGAGCGCGGCGCGGGCGCTGCCGAAGCGGTGCAGCAGGTGGCGGAAGCCGATCGGCCCGACGTTCTCGGTCCGGATCAGGCGCAGCCAGTCGAGGCGTTCGGCGTCGCTGAGCGTGCTCGATGCGGCATCGGCGGTCATGCCGAACCATCGCAGCAAAGGTGTGCGACGTCAATAGTGTACAACTTTAGGTTGCAGACCGGCGAGAGCGGCTGGGAATTCGGGCCGGAGCCGTGCTACGAAAGAGCGGGGGTGGAAGGTTGGGCCGATGGGCACTCAGGGACAGGGGGATCGCGCGTTCATGGCTTCGGGGCCTTACGGCATGGGCTCGGAGCCGACCTATGCGGGCGCCCTCAGCTTCATGCGCCGCAAATACACACGCGAGCTTGCCGGCGTCGACGTGGCGGTCCTCGGCATTCCGCTCGACACGGCGACCAGCAACCGGCCGGGCGCCCGCTTCGGTCCGGCCGGCATCCGCGCCGCCTCGGCGATCATGGCCTGGGGCAAGCCGTGGCCCTGGGGGTTCGATCCGTTCGAGCGGCTGGCCGTCGTCGACTATGGCGACTGCGTGTTCGACTACGGCCGGCCGGAGCAGGTGCCGGACGCGATCACGGCGCAGGCCAAAGCGATCCTCGCCGCCGGGGCATCGCTGCTCAGCCTCGGCGGCGACCACTATGTGAGCTACCCGCTGCTCCGCGCCCATCACGCCGTGCACGGTCCGCTGGCGCTCGTGCATTTCGACGCCCATTCCGACACCTGGCGCGACGATCCGCCGCCGGGCCAGGCGCCGCGCATCGACCACGGCACCATGTTCTTTCACGCGGCGCAGCAGGGGCTGGTCGATCCGTCCGCCTCGGTCCATGTCGGCATCCGCACCCACAACGACGAGACGCATGGCTTCACCGTGCTCGACGCCGAATGGGTTTATGGACGCGGCGCGGCGGCCACTGCGCAGGAGATCCGCCGCGTCGTCGGCAGCCGCAAGGCCTATCTGACGTTCGATATCGATTGCCTCGACCCGAGCTGCGCGCCCGGCACCGGCACGCCGGTCGCCGGCGGCCTGCCGACGGCCCAGGCGCAGGCGATCCTGCGCGGCCTCGGCGACATCGACTTCGTCGGCATGGACATCGTCGAGGTGGCGCCGCCCTATGACGTGAGCCAGATCACGGCGCTGGCCGCGGCGCACCTGACCCTCGACTACCTGTGCCTGCTAGCCCTGCGCAAGCGCTGAGGCACCTTCATCGCCACGGCAGCAGCGTCAGGTCGAAGGCCCGCTGCATGAGCCACAGGCTGGCGACGGCGACGACGGCGGCCGAACCCGGCTGCAGGATGGCGCGCGGATAGAGCCGCCAGCGGCAGCAGGCATAGGCGAGCGGCAGGAACCCGGTTACGACGGCCAACTGTCCCGCCTCGACCCCGAGGTTGAAGCCGAACAGGGCCCCGAGCAGCGCCCCTCTGGGCAGGCCTAAATCGAGGAGGACGCTGGCGAAGCCGAAGCCGTGGACGAGCCCGAAGAGGAACGCCACCGCCCAGAGGCGGCGGGTGATGACCGGCCGGAGGTTGTTCAGCGCCGCGACGATGATCGACGCGGCGATCGCCGATTCGACCAGCCGCGACGGCAGCGCGACGATGCCGAGCGCTGCGATCGTGAGCGTGATCGAGTGCGCGACGGTGAAGGCGCTGACGATCCCGGCGACCTGGCAGAAGGAGTCGCGAAGGCGGTCGACCTTCTGCCACCGGCGGTCGCCCCGGTGCAGCACGGCCGGCAGCAGCAGCGTCAGCAGGAACAGCAGATGGTCGTAGCCGCGCCAGATGTGCCATACGCCCTCCTTGCCGTACGCCAGGATGCGATCGACGGGTGCCGCTTCGCCGACGGTCAGTTCCTGGCGCCTCTGATCGGGGCTGAAAATGGCCGTTTGCGTCAGGCCACCGTCTTCGAGGCGAAGCAGTCCGCGGTGCAGGGGGTCGACATCGAAGAACAGGCTGTAGTCGACGATGAGGGCGCGCGGCCGCCGGCCGCAATCGGCGCCGAAGCGGAGCACCTCGTAGGCGCCGTCGCTGAGGGAGTCGACGAGATGGGCCACTGCCCGCAGCGCGCAGGCGTGCGCGTCCGCCTCGACCCGCAGCCGCGACAACGCATAGGCGGCGATGGCGGCGTGGTGGCTGCGCAGCTCGCCCCAGGTGATGGCCCCGTCGTCGTCGCTGTCGAGGCCGATGGCGAAGTCGAGGTCGCGGAGCGCGATCTTCCATTCGCCGTCGACGCCGCTGTCGGTGATCCGCAGGCCGAGATAGCTGTCGCTCGGCTTGTGCGCCTGCGCCGCCGCCGGGGCAAGCAACAGGGCCGCCAGTATCACGAGGGCGCGGAAGAGCGTCATGGCGGCGTCGCCGCGCCGAGGCGCTGAACCAGGAGGCGAATCTGCAGATCCTCGAGGCCTGTCGTGTGCAACCACGCGAGCACGTCGGCCGCCGCGCCCGGCCGCCGGGCGGCGAGCGCGGTCTCGAGCAGAAGGCGCGCGTCGCACGGTTCGCGCTGCACCCGCCAGTTCTCGGCCGCGAGGCGCAGCGCCGTCGCCGGATCGTTCAGCAGATGCAGCGTGAAGCGCGCCTCTTCGCGACGATGCACGGTGTCGCCGCGCAGCCGGCTGGCGGCGAAGCGGGCGCTGAGCGTGGCGACGTGGTCCGCCAGTTCGGGAGCGCCGAGGGCCTGCTCGGCCAGGGCCAAGCGCAGGAGAAGGGGATCGGCGCGGGTTTCGTCGGCCAGCAGGTCGCGCGCTTCCCGCGCC
>JBKOWC010000130.1:0-7940 GCA_046724215.1 Pseudomonadota bacterium
GCGCTCGAGACCGTCAGCGGCATGACTGACGTCCGATACTGGGAGGACAACGATGCGGATGTCGAGCGATTGTGGCAGGACAGAGTTGTCGCCCACAGGCGCGAGACTGAACTGTTGGCCGCCGCTGGCCACAAGGGTGCCCTGCCGCCGGCATACTTCCTGGCGATCTCCGGCGGCGGCGAGGACGGCGCCTTCGGTGCCGGCTTGCTGAACGGCTGGACCGAGGCGGGAACCCGGCCCGAGTTCACGCTGGTCACAGGCGTGAGCACGGGGGCTTTGACCGCCCCCTTTGCCTTCCTGGGGCCAGCCTATGACCAGCAACTGAAGGAGGTTTACACCACCATCTCCTCGAAGGATGTGCTCGAGGCGCGCAGCATGCTGGCTCCGCTTTTTAGCGATGCTCTTGCCGACAATGCACCGCTTCAGAAGCTGGTAGCGAAGTACGTGACGGCGGACCTGCTGAAGGCGATCGCTGCCGAGCACGCCAAGGGTCGCATGCTTCTCATTGGCACGACGGATCTCGACGCCCGCAGGCCGGTGATCTGGAATATCGGAAAGATCGCGGAATACGGCAGCCCGCAGGCGCTGGAGCTGGTCCGCAAGATCCTCATCGCATCGGCCGCGATCCCCGGAGCGTTTCCACCGATGATGATCGACGTGGAGGTAAACGGGCAACACTACCAGGAGATGCATGTCGATGGCGGTGCCAGCCGGCAGGTGTTCGTCTACCCGCCGAAGCTCCAGCTCGCTCAGCTGTCGAAGGCGGCCGGCATCGCGAGGGAGAGAAAGCTCTTCGTAATCCGCAACGCGCGGCTCGACCCGGATTGGGCCGACACGAAGCGCGAGTTCGTCACCATCGCGCAGCGTGCCGTTTCAAGCATGATCCAGACGCAGGGCATCGGTGATCTATACCGCATCTATGCGACGGCGCAGCAGGATGGGGTGGACTTCAATCTCGCCTATATCCCGCCGACTTTCAAAGTGCCGCTCACCGAGCCGTTCGAGCAGCACTATATGAACGAGCTGTTCAACCTCGGCTATGAGCTGGGACGCTCGGGTTATGCCTGGTCGAAGACGCCGCCGGGGCATTAGCCTAAGCGGCCGCTTATGGCACTTCTGCGACATGCCGAGCCGCAAGAATGAGGGCCGCTGATGGTCACATACGGACGCTGTTGGTGCGGCCAGCGAACGGCTGCACATTTTTGCGTATACACCCCGGCGCCCGCGCGCCAGATTGCCGCTCAGCGCGCCGTACCCTGATGGCTGCCGGCGCCGATCGGCAGATTGAACGTCCCGCTCGAGCTGTCATAGGAGAGATTTCCATGCTCGCATCCGGCGAGCAAGGCGACGGCAAGGGCCGCGACGAGACCCCGCCACAGGCTCCTGACCTGCGCGCCAGAGCGCCGTTCCGGCGCCCCGGACGAGAGGGCACGATCCGACATACTGCCTCCGACCTGAAGACGCGACTTCAGAACACGACGAAGTCGCACACAAGTTGTCACGCTGCCCGCCGGCGACGGGAGCAAGATTGCCATAGATAGGGTCGCAGTGAACCGTTGGCAATGCTCGCCGGCGACGCCGCCTGCAGCGGAATGCAGGCGCGCATTTGTGACCACTGTCATAGCCCACGCAACGGCGATCCGCCTAGCCTCGAAACCGCGAGCCCCAATGCGCCGTTAACGCAGATTTGACTGGCGCCAGAAGGCATCGCGGCCCATATCAAAAGGCCGATTTGGCGAAGCATAGGAACCATTATGCGGATACAGACACGGGTCGCCGTTGGTGCCATCCTGGCGTTTGCGGCTTTCGGGCAGACTATCGAAGCGGGCGCGCGAAGCGGTCCCCTCTTCATTCCCGATCACAATCATGAGGGCGGTGATCACTTCGACACCGTCAAGGGCAACTTCGTACGGCGGTGCACGGAACTGGACCTCCAGTTCGTGCGCGAGAGCAAGACGTGGCCGGATTCGGAGCGGCTGCGCCAGGCCACCGCCCTCTACAACCAGGGCGCGGCCCACTGCCGCGGCGGCGCCGGCGAAGAGGGGATCGACGAGCTGTCCGACGCCATCACGCTGATCGGCGGCATACCCCACACAAGCTTCTGATCGAACGCAGCCGGCCCGTTCAGGACTCGCCCCGCAGCTCGCTGTAGTTGGCGAACTTCCTGAGCGTGCGGTCGTAGCGCGTGGGCTCGATCAGCGGCAGGACGCGCTTCAAGACGGCGTTGGCGAGCGGCGACGTATGCCGCACATAGAGGTCCGTCGGATCGAGCCGATGCCGCAAGTGCAGCTTCGGATCGTAATTCAGCGGACTACTGCGCAGCCATTTGTAACCCTCGGCGATGGCCCACGAGATCATGTCGCGCACGACGTAGTGATAGAGGTGGAGCCGCAGCGCCAGTGAATAGTCGAAGCCGACATACTCGGGATAGAAGGCATCGCCCTCGATCATGCAGAAGCTGAAGGCGATGATTCTCCCCTCCTGACGCCAGACGAAGAACCGCACGTACTCCGGTCCCATGCCGGCAAGGCCGCAGAAGAATTCCTTCGTCAGCTTCTCGAAGCGCAGCCTCGAGCGCTCGTAGACCTGCAGATAGAGGGGGTAGACGGCGTCGATCACCGGCGCGATGTCGCTGACGACGCTCATTTCGATCGCCGGCGACTGTGCCGCAATCCGGAATTTCCGCCGCAGCTTCCGTCGGGTGGCGCTGTTGAGCGCCCGTTTCATGTAGTCGTCGAAGCTGGCGTAATCGATGTTGAGGCGGGTCATCGGCAGGCTCGGCACGCGCGCGAACCCGATGCGCCGGAAACACTCCAAGGGCTCCCGATACTGCGCCGGGAACTCCTTCAGCACGATCAGCCGCGCCCGCAGCCGCCGCGCCTGCGCGACGATGCCGGCGGCAAGACGACCGGCATTGACGGCATGCGTCGACGCGGCGCCATCGAGGTGGCCTTCCCCGGCCGCACAGCCGACCATCAACGTGCGCACCGTCAGCAAGCGCGGCCAGAGGCGGCGGGCGAGCCTGGCTACGGCGGCGACGCCGGGCCCGACCCCGGCCAGCAGATCCTGGTCGAGCAGGAAGAACGGCTGCACGGCGCTGACCTCGCCCGCGGCATCCGCGATGACGAAATAGCGATAGTCGAAACCCTGCCGGATCGTGTCCTCGACGAGTTCGTAGTAGCGGCGATGCTTGCGATGGCCGGCAAAGGCGCTGCTCCACTGCCGGCAGTGCCCCAGCTCGGGGCGCGACACGACGCGCAGGCTTCCGTCCGCGCGTCGGCGCGGCGCCGCGTCCCACCGCGCATCGTCGCGTGCGACTGTGGCCCCGACCGGTCCGGCCGGCGAGTCGGCAACGGTGCAGGCGAGACCGGCTTGACCTGTGCGACGGGCATCGAACATCGCGCGGCGGTCCCCGAAAAT
Source organism: Pseudomonadota bacterium (assembly GCA_046724215.1). Classification (GTDB taxonomy): domain Bacteria; phylum Pseudomonadota; class Alphaproteobacteria; order Dongiales; family Dongiaceae; genus JBKOWC01. The sequence continues at coordinate 3,421 of JBKOWC010000130.1, forward strand.
ATCGCATCGTCCGGGACGAACACCCCGTGCATGCGGCAAATTCCGCCGCGTCCCCCGCGGGGCGCCCCATGCGACGCCGTGCCGCGACCGCCTACGCATGGCCGGTTCGGCGCCGCCGAGGGAACCGTTGCCGCGGCGCGCGGTTATGTTCGACGGTGGGGGGACCGAGTGATCGAATTGACGGCGAACCGACCCAAGCAACCGGAGCCCGGCAAAGAGCGCCACCGTTGGACGTTCCGGTCCGCGAGCGCCGCCGCATGACGCTTCCACGCGACCGGCACGGAATCGTCCTCGCGGCCATCTTCATCCTGCTGGCCTTCTATACGCTGTACTTCCTGCGGGCGATCGCCATACCGATCTGCTTCGCCTTCGTGCTGAACCTGCTGCTGCAGCCGGCCATGCGCCAGCTGGCGCGCTTGCATCTGCCGCGGGCAATCGCTGCAGTCCTCGTGATCGCGCTCTTCTTCGGTGTCGTCGGCGGCATCGCCTTCGCCGTTTCGCTGCCCGCCGCCGACTGGATCGCCAAGGCGCCTGAGACCTTTCAGCATTTGGAAGACCGCCTCGCGATCGTCAAAGAGGCGCTGCAGCGCCTGCAGGCGGCGACCGCGCGCGTCGAACACCTCGCGGAGACGAGCACCGGCGGCTTCACGGTCTCGCTCAGCGATGCCTGGCTCAGCGGCTTCCTGTTCACGAACACGGCGAGCGCGCTGAGCGGCATCGGGCTGACCGTGATCCTGCTGTTCTTCCTCCTCGTCGCCGGCGACCTGTTCCTGCGCCGGCTCGTGGAGATCATGCCGAACTTCAGCGACAAGAAGCAGATCGTCGTTATTTCGCAGGAGATCGAGAGCAACATCTCCGGCTACCTGCTCACCATCACGCTGATGAACGCCGCGGTCGGCCTGTGCACGGGCATCGCCGCCTTCGGCTTCGGATTGGCAGACCCGCTGTTGTGGGGGGTCACCGCCTTTCTGCTGAACTACATTCCCATCCTGGGACCGCTGGCGGGAGTCGTCGTGTTGCTCCTCGTCGGCCTCGTGAGTTTCGATGACGTGTGGTGGGCCCTCGGCCCAGCGGCGACCTACCTGGTCATTCACATCGTCGAGGGCGAGAACCTGACGCCGATGCTGCTCGCCCGCCGCTTCACCCTCAACCCCGTGCTCGTCATCATCTCGATCGTGTTCTGGTATTGGATGTGGGGTGTTCCCGGCGCACTGTTGGCCGTGCCGATGCTGGCGACGACGAAGATCGTCTGCGACCGCGTGGAACCGCTGCAGGCGCTCGGACACTTCATCGGTTCGGAATCCAACGGCTGGGCCCGCGCCAAGCCGGATAGCCTGGCCTGAGAGCAGTGCGGCGGTGGGCGCAGGCGAAACGCGCCGCCTGCGCCCCTATTGGAACTCAATCCGCGTTTGCGGTCTGGTCGGTTGCCGAGGTCGTCCGGCCTTCCGGCCGAATCGATCCGAACAAGCCGTCTTCCTCGTCGTTCGGGCCGGCCGTGAAGTAGAGCGTGTCCGGGTCGGACTGCGTGGCACCGCCGAACGTCAAGGACCACAGCCCGTCGATCGCAATCGGGGCGCCGTGGGTATCCTGGAGCTGACCGACGAAGGCGCCGCCGGTGTGGAACGCGTTGATGCGGCCATCGCCGAAGTTTCCGATCAGGATGTCGCCGCTGAATTCCCCGAAATCGAAGGGCGCGCGGGCAATGCCCCACGGCGAATTCAGCGTGCCTCGGGTGGCGAACCGCTGGATCAGATTGCCATCGGTATCGAACACATCGACGAAACCGCGGCCAGGACCAGCGTCGTCGTCCTCCTTGGCGGCGTCCTGCTTGGCAAAGGTGACGAACAGGTCGCCGTCGATATTGCGAATGCCGAAGGGCGCGTAGCCGAGCGGCAGGTTAGGGTCCTCGAACGACCCCGCGAGTGTGGCCGGCTTGAAGCGGCTGTCGAAGACGTCGACCGTGCCGGCATGGAAATTGGCGGCGTAGAGGAAGTTGCCCTTCGCATTGGATCCGAGCGCCAAGCCCTTGTAGATCGCGTCTTTCTTCGAGTTGTCGACGACGACCACGGCCTTCGTCGGCTTGACCATCGGGCTCCACGCCGTGAGCGTGCCATCCTCACCGTCGAAGATGAACAGGCTCTGCTGCCCCGTCCCGGGGATGATGAACTGCAGCGTGTTGTTGACGACCAGGCCGGTGGGCGCCGAGAGGGTGCCTTTGGGCGAGCCGGGGGGCGGCGGAATGTCGACGACGAGCGGAAAGCGGCGGCCGTTGCCATCATAGAGGGTCGCCACGCCGGCGTGATTGTCGGCGATCCAGAAGGGCGCGCCCGGAAAGAAGGCGATGCCCCAGGCGTTGAGCAGGTTCGGATCGGTCCTCTTGGCCTTTATCGTGCCGTTGGAGACGAGATTGGTCTGTATATAACTATTCTCATCGGCGTTCGCCGAAACGGTGCCGAACACGGAGGCGCCGATGATCGCAACGAACGCAAGCCATCGAGCGTCGAGGTGCATGGATTCGTCCTCCTGATTTTCGAGTGTGCGGAAGAAACACCAGGCGCGACGGTAAAATTCCCACCGTCGGCGATTCTGCGTCGCCGTGTCGCTCGCGAGCGGCGGAGCGTCATGCCATCCGTCACCAGATCGCCACTCGCAGACCCATCCGGTTGTAGCGAGCTGGCCTGTCGCCACATAAGCTGGGTCGGCACCGGCCGCTGACCTCTCGGCGATGAGGCCAACCATGCCGCCGAAGACCCTGTTGTCGAAGTTGATCATCCGCAGCGGCGTGTGGTTCGTCGCCACCGCGGCGATCCTCTTCCTCGTCGCCGGCACGATCGCTTGGCCGGCCGCCTGGATCTTCCTGGCGGTGATTCATGGCTATGGATTGGCGATCGGCCTTCGGCTGGCGAAGCACGATCCCGACCTGCTGGCCGAGCGCCTCGCGTCGCCGTTTCGGACGGTTCAGGAGACCTGGGACCGGGTCTTCGTGCTGGCCGTCATCGTCTTGCTCCCGACATGGTTCGTCGTCATCCCGCTCGATGCGATGCGCTTCGGCTCTTCGCACGTGCCGATCGGGCTGCAGTGCGTCGGAACGGCAACGCTTCTGTTCTCGTTCCATGTCGTGGACATGACGTTTCGCGCCAATACCTATGCGGCGCCCGTCGTGCGCATCCAGACCGAGCGGGCGCATCGCGTCGTCTCGACCGGTCCCTACGCCTATGTGCGGCATCCGCTGTATACGGGCTTCGTTCTGTTCCTTCTCGGCACGTCGCTGCTGCTGGGGTCCTGGTACGGCCTCGCCCTGGCGGCGGTTCCGATCGCGGTGCTGGCATGGCGCGCGGTGCACGAGGAACGCCTGCTCGCCGACAGGCTGGTCGGCTATGCCGACTATGCGGCGCGGGTGCGCTATCGGTTGATCCCCCTGCTCTGGTGATTTGCGGCGCAAGAAGCGGATCGCGCGGGGCGGCGAGGTTCTCCATGTTTGGCGGCAAGCCAACCGATGGAGAATCGATCATGAGTTTTCGCATCACCGGACTGCCGGTCGGACCCTTCGCGGACCTCTTTGCGCTGTCGGACACGGAACTGGCGGCGCGCGGCGCCGTGCGCAAGGTCGCCGACAGCAAGCCCGGCTATCCCTGCCGCGTCAGCCTGACCGATGCCGAGCCGGGGCAGGAAGTGATCCTCACCCATTTCGAACACCATCCCGTCGACTCGCCGTACCGGTCGAGCTTCGCGATCTATGTGCGCGCCGGCGAGGAGACCTACGACGCGGTGGACGAGATTCCGGAACAACTGCGGCTGCGCCTGCTGGCCGTGCGGGCCTACGACGGCGACGGGATGCTGCTCAACGCCGACGTGGTGGACGGACGGGAACTGGAGGGTGCCATCGACCGCGCCTTCGACGACGGGAAGGCCGCCTACCTGCACATCCACTATGCCAAGCCCGGCTGCTATGCGGCCCGCGTCACGCGGGCGTAGCGACTAGCCGGGCCGCCGCCGCGGGCGCCGGGGCTGCGCCAGCGGGTGATGGTCGCGCACCAGCGCCTTCAGGCGCTCGCCGGCGACGTGGGTGTAGATCTGGGTCGTCGCGATGTCCGCATGACCCAGCATCTTCTGGACGCTGCGCAGATCGGCGCCGTGATCGAGCAGATGGGTGGCGAAGGCGTGGCGCAGGACGTGCGGCGACACCTTGCGGCGGTCGAGCCCGGCGGCCACGGCGATCTCCTTGAGCAGCTGGCCGAAGCGGTGGCGGGTCAGGTGGCCGCTGGCGCCGTGCGACGGGAACAGCCACGGCGATGCGCTGCCGGCGCCGCGCTTCGCCAGCTCCTGGCTGCGCGCGGCGAGCCAAGCGGTGATCGCCGCGCGTGCCGCATCATGCAGCGGGATCATCCGCTCCTTGCCGCCCTTGCCGCGCACGACGAGGACGCGCTGGTCGCGCATGACGGCGGCGACCGGCAGGGCGACCAGCTCGGAGACGCGCAGGCCGGTGGCGTAGAGCAGCTCGAGGAGGGCAACGAGCCGGC
>JBKOWC010000086.1:0-12505 GCA_046724215.1 Pseudomonadota bacterium
CATCGAGGTCGGCATGCCCTTTTCCGACCCCATGGCGGACGGCCCGGCGATCCAGGCCTCGTCCTTGCGCGCGCTCCATGCCGGCATGACGCTCCAGAAGACTCTGGCGCTGGTGCGCCAGTTCCGCGCCGGCGACGCCGAGACACCGATCGTGCTGATGGGCTACTACAACCCCATTTATCAATACGGCGTCGACCGCTTCCTCGCCGATTTCAAGGCGGCCGGCGCCGACGGCCTCATCGTCGTCGACCTGCCGCCGGAGGAGGACGCGGAGCTGTGCCTGCCGGCGCTGAAGGCGGGCGTTAACTTCATCCGCCTGGCGACACCGACGACCGACGACAAGCGCCTGCCGGCGGTGCTGTGCAATACCAGCGGCTTCGTCTACTACGTGTCGATCACCGGCATCACCGGCACCCGGTCGGCCGCCGACGCCGACATTGCGGCCGCCGTCGCGCGGCTGAAGCGGCACACCGACCTGCCGGTCGCCGTCGGCTTCGGCATCAAGACGCCGGAACAGGCAGCCGCCGTCGCCAAGGTCGCCGACGCGGCGGTCGTCGGCTCGGCCCTCGTGACGCGCGTGGCCGAGCGCTTGAACGGCGACCGCAGCGCGAAGCCGGGCGTGGTCGAGGACCTGCTCGGCTTCGTGCGCCAGCTGGCCGACGGCGTACGCCAGGCGCGGCGCGACTAACGGGCCGACCGATGAACTGGCTCACCAACTTCGTCCGTCCCAAGCTGCAGGCGCTGACGCGCAAGGCCGAATCGCCCGACAATCTCTGGGAGAAATGTCCGGGCTGCGGCCAGATGATCTTTCACCGCGAGCTCGAGGCCAACCTGCGGGTGTGCCCGCATTGCAGCCATCATTTTCGCATGGGCTGGAATCGGCGGCTTGAGCTGCTGTTCGACGACGGCAAGTTCGAGCGCATCGAGCTGCCCAAGAGCCTGCCGGACCCGCTGAAGTTCCGCGACGTCAAGCGCTACACCGACCGGCTGCGGGACGCACAGGGCAAGACCGGCGAGACGGACGCCATCGTCGTCGCGCACGGCACGCTCGGCGGCGATCCGACGGTCATCGGGGCGTTCAATTTCGAGTTCATGGGCGGCTCCATGGGCATGGCCGTGGGCGACGGGCTGATCGCGGCGGCGCGGCTCGCGGTAAGCCAGCAGGCGGCCCTGATCGCGATTCCCGCTTCCGGCGGCGCCCGCATGCAGGAAGGCATCCTTTCGCTCATGCAGATGCCGCGCACCATCATCGCCGTCGACGGGGTGAAGGAGGCCGGCCTGCCCTATATCGTCCTGCTCACCGATCCGACGACCGGCGGCGTCAGCGCGTCCTTCGCCATGCTCGGCGATATCGCCATCTCGGAGCCGGGCGCCATCATCGGCTTCGCCGGCAAGCGCGTCATCGAGGACACCATCCGCGAGAAGCTGCCCGAGGGATTCCAGCGCGCCGAATACCTGCTGGAGCACGGCATGATCGACATGGTCGTGCCGCGCGCCGAAATGCGGGCGTCGCTCGCGCGGCTCATCGGCCTGCTGCGCAACAAGCCGGCGACGCCGGGCGCCGAAGACGCCGCTTGACCGGGCGCACACCGCCTCGCTGCATGACCAGCCTGCGTCCTTCGACAAGCTCAGGATGAGGGAGAATCTTCGTGGCAGGAAGGTAGATCCTCATCCTGAGCTTGTCGAAGGACGCACGACGCTGATCCCATCGCTCGCTGGGAGTTTGGGGTCCGATGCCGGACGCTGGCACCACCGACATCGTGCTGGAGCGGCTGTCGAAGCTGCATCCGAAGCTCATCGACCTGTCGCTCGGCCGCGTCTGGCGGCTGCTCGACGCGGTCGGCCATCCGGAGCGCCGCCTGCCGCCGGTCGTCCACGTCGCTGGCACCAATGGCAAGGGCTCCGTCATCGCCTATCTGCGGGCCATGCTCGAGGCGGCCGGGCGGCGCGTGCATGTCTATACGTCGCCGCATCTCGTGCGCTTCCACGAGCGCATCCGCCTTGCCGGCGACCTGATCGGCGAGGCGGCGCTGCTGGAGCTGCTCGAGGACTGCGAGCGGGCGAACGGCGGCGAGCCCATCACCTTCTTCGAGATCACGACCTGCGCCGCCTTCCTCGCCTTTGCCCGCGTGCCGGCCGACATCCTGCTGCTCGAGGTCGGGCTCGGCGGCATCTATGACGCAACCAACGTCATCGAGCGGCCGCTACTGACGGTGCTGACGCCGATCTCGTTCGACCACATGCAGCATCTCGGGAGCACGCTGACCGCCATCGCCGGCGCCAAGGCCGGGATCATGAAACAGGACATTCCTGCGGTGATCGGCCCGCAGCCGCCGGAGGCGCTCGCCGTGTTCGAGGCGCGCGCCAGCGATCTTAGCTGCCCGCTGTCGCGCCACGGCCGCGAATGGCGCGTGCGGAGCGAGGCGGCTGGTATCGTCTTCGGTGATGAGGCGGGCGAGCGGCGCCTGCCCCTGCCCGGCCTGATCGGGCCGCACCAGATCGACAATGCCGGCGTGGCGCTGGCGTGCCTGTCCTATCTTGGCGACTTCGGCATCGACGACACCGCGGTCCGGCGCGGGCTCGTCGAGGTGGAGTGGCCAGCGCGCATGCAGCGCCTCGCGCGCGGACCGCTCGTCGAATTGCTCCCGGCCGGCTGGGAGCTGTGGCTCGACGGCGCCCACAATGCCGACGGCGGGCGTGCCGCCGCCGGCGTCGCCGCGATGTGGGCCGCTCAGCAGCCGGCGCTGCCCCTGCATCTCATCTTCGGCTCGCTCAGCACGCATGACCCGGTCGGAATCCTGCAGCCGCTGGCGCCCCATGCCGGCGCGGTGCGCACGGTCGCCATACCCGGCGAGCACAAGACGCTGACGGCCGAGCAGTCGGCCACCGCCGCCCGCGAGGCCGGCATCCCCGCCGTCGCCGCCGCAAGCGTCCGCGCGGCGCTTGCCGACATCATCGCCCCCGAGCAGCGTCCCGCGCGCGTGCTGATCTGCGGCTCGCTCTACCTCGCCGGCACGGTGCTGGCGGAGAACGGCTGATTCTCGGAGGGAGAACGGGCAACGCATGTCGAGTCCGACCTATGCCGCCTTCGGCGAGGCGGAGCACCGCGAACGGCTCGCGCGGGCGCGGCAGGCGCTCCGCGATGCCGGCTTCGACGGCGCCGTCGTCGTCGCGCCGGAGCACCTCTACTACCTCGCCGGCTATGACAGCTGGGTCAGCGTCAACAGCCCGCAGGCACTGATCTTCGGCATCGAGGACGATGCGCCGACGCTCGTGCTGCGCAACGTCGATCTGCCGCTGGCGCGGGAGACGAGCCGGGTCGCGGACATCCGCAGCTATCACCTGCACCGCGACGACGTGCCCGCGCTGATCGCCGGCATCGTCGCCGACAAGCGGGTCGGCCGCACGGGACGCATCGCGATCGAGACGCAGAGCTATGCGCTGACGCATGCCCTGGGCCTGGGATTGGCGAAAGCGCTCGCTCCCGCCGCGCTCGTCGATGCAACGGAGCTGCTGGGCGAGCTGCGGGTGACCAAGTCAGCAGCGGAACTCCGCTATCTGCGCGAGGCCGCACGCTTCGCCGAGATCGGGCTTGCGGCCGCGCGCCGCCACGCCGCGCCCGGCCTGAGCGAGATCGCGTTCACGGCGGAGATCGAAGCGGCGATGCGGCGGGCGGGCTGCGATTACTGGTCGATCCCCATCGAGCTGGCGAGCGGGCCGCGCACGCCCGGCGGGCACGCTGCGCCGCGCGAGCGCGTCATGCAGCCGGGCGACCTCGTGCATATGGAGTTCGCCGGCGTGTCGCACCGCTATCATGCCGCCGCGATCCACACGCTGGCGCTCGGCGAGCCGAGCAAGCGGGCGCGCGAGATCTACCGTCTGGCCATCGAGTCGCTGGCCGCCGGCATTGCCGCCACGCGCGTCGGCGCGCCCGTATCGGCGGTCGAGGAGGCGTCGCTCGAGCCGCTGCGCAAGGTCGGGCTCGAACACGCCGCGACCATGCGTTTCGGCTACGGCATCGGCATCGCCTACCCGCCGATCTGGCTGGAGACGCTGCAGATCAGCCGCGGCTTCGATCGACGCCTCGCCGCCAACATGGTGTTCGTCCTGCATGCCTGCCTCGAGCTGCCGGATGAACACATCGGCGTGATCCAGGGCGGCACCTATTTGTTGAGCGAGAGCGGTCTCGAGATGCTGGTCGGCGGCGGCGCGGTGGAGCTGGAAGTACGCTGAGCACCCGACCGACACATGCAAAACCCCGCCCGATGGCTCGGGCGGGGTTGGGACAATCGTATCTTCGATCAGCGGTCGTTCAGGCGACGACCGATTCGACCCATTCGACCAGCTTGCTCTTCGGCAGCGCGCCGATCTTGGTGGCCGCCACCTGACCGCCCTTGAAGAGCATCAGGGTCGGTATGCCCTGGATGCCGTATTTCTTGGCCGTCTTCGGATTGTGGTCGACGTTGAGCTTCGCGATGGTGACCTTCTCGGCCATGTTCGTGCCGATCTCCTCCAGGGTCGGGGCGATCTGCTTGCACGGCCCGCACCATTCGGCCCAGAAATCGACGAGCACGGGCTTGCTCGACTTGAGCACGTCGGTGTCGAAGCTGGCGTCTGACGTCGTCGTCGTCATGGTTACTCCGTGGGCTGGGAAATGCCCGTGGTTACGGGCACGGGGGTTGCCCAGAATCTATGGACCGGGCGGTGGCCCGTCAAGGCGCGTAACCGTCCAGTAACCATGATGAAAGCGGCATCAGCCGCGGAGCGTCCGTCCACAGGAGCGCGCAGGTGACGGGACGATCCGGATAGACGCGCGCCAGCGCCGCCCGGTAGGCCGCCATCTGCCGCAGGTAGAGCGGCGGCACGTCCGCCTCGACCTGCGGCGGCGGCCGGTTGGTCTTGTAGTCGACGATCATCACGGCATCGGCGGTGACGACGAGGCGGTCGACCTGGCCGGATAGGACTTCAATCCCATGCCGGCCGGCGATTTCGCCGACGACCCGCACCTCGGCGCGGCTGCCGGGCGCGAAGAGCGGCGCGAAGACGGGATCGTCGAGCACGCGCAGCGTCTCGCCGGCGATCTCCGCCTGCGCCGCCGCGTCGAGCCCGTGCAGCGGGCGCGCCAGGAAGCGACGCGCGGCAGCCGCCCGCTGCTCGGGCGGCAGGTCCGGCAGCAGCTCGAGCAGGCGGTGGATAAGGAGACCGCGGCGGAACCGGAGGCCCTCGTCGGCGCCGATCGGCGCCCGCACCGGCGGCTCGTCGCCGGACGGCCGCGAGGGCGTCAAGGGACGCGTGCCCGGGACGTCGGCGGGCGCCGAAGTGCGATACCAGGGCGGAGTCTCCGTGGGCACCGGCTGCGTGCCCGTCCGCGGCCGCGCATCCGATTGCGCCGCCGCCGACTGCGGCGTCACCAATCGTCGGCCGGTGCCGGTCCAGCCTTGCGCGCCGAGTTCTGGGCGACAATCGAAGGCGAACGGCTCGCCGAGTCCGCCGATGCCGTCGACGATCCGCTGATACCAGCAATCGGACGACGGCGTCTGCCGGCCATGCCAGCCGCACAGGTAGAGCCGATCCTCCGCCCGCGTCAGCGCGACATAGAGAAGGCGGTTCTGTTCCTGCGCGTCCAGCGACTGGCGGTCGTCGCGAGCACCGCCCGTGTGCGTGTCGTCGTATCCCGTGCGCGGCGACCACAGCGGAAGCGTGCCGCCCTCCCGGTCGTCGATCCACAACAGGCGCGCCGTCTGGCGCGGCGTCTGCATGGTGTCCGGCAGGAACACGATGGGGGCCTGCAGGCCCTTGGCGCCATGCACGGTCATGATGCGGACCTGGCCGCCGGTCTCCTGGTCGAGATCGCGCTTGATCTCGACGGCGCCGCTGCCGAGCCACTGCAGGAACCCCTGCAGCGACGGAACGTGGTCGCGTTCATAGGCAAGCGTCAGGTTGAGGAACTCATCGATGGGATCGGCAGCGTCCGGACCCAGCCGCTCGAGCAGCGCCCGGCGCCCGCCGCGGCGTCCCAGCAGATCGGCATAGAGCTCATAGGGCGGTGCAAAATCCACCTGCCCCAGCAGCTCGGACAGGACGGCGCAGGCGCGGGCGAAGGCCGGCGATTCGTCCTTGCGCTGCCGGAGCTCGGTCCACAGTGCGCCTTGCCGCGGCTCGGCGAGGGCATAGAGATCGTCCTCGTCGAGGCCGACGAAAGGACCCTTCAGGACGGTCGCCAGCGTCAGGTCGTCCTCCGGCAGCAGCAGGAACTGGCCGAGGGCCATCAGGTCCATCACCGCCAGCTGCTCGGTCAGCACCATGCGGTCGACGCCGGCGACGCGGACATGGCGCTGCTTCAGCTCGCGCACGAGCTCCTCGACGAGCGCATCGCGGCGCCGCACCAGCACGAGAAAATCGCCGGCCTGGACCGGCCGGTCGCGCGACTCCAGCCGCTCGCCGTTCTCGATCATGGCGGCGATGCGCAGCGCGATCAGCCGTGCCAGGCGGCCGCACGGCGAATCGCCGGCGCGCCGCTCGATCGGCGGCGCCCACGGCACGGGTTCCGAGCCTTCGATCGGCGCCGCGGGCGGCCACAGCTCGACCAGCCCGGCCTGCCCGATGCGGGATGGCTCGTGCCGGGGCCAGCCCCCTGTCGCGAACAGGCCCTCCTGCGCCGTCGGCTGCGAGAAGATTGCGTTCACCGCATCGAGGACCGCCGCCGTCGAACGGAAGGAGATGGTGAGCGGAATTTCATCCCACAGCGCCCGCGCATCATGAACGCGGCCCTTGAAGTGCGTGCGCATGCGCGCGAAGGAGGCGGGATCGGCGCGCTGGAAGCTGAAGATCGACTGCTTGGGATCGCCGACGGCGAAGACCGTCCGCACCTCGGCGCGGGCGCCCTCGCCGACGAAGAACTCGTCGGCAAGCCTGGCGACGATGTCCCACTGTTCGGGATTGGTGTCCTGCGCTTCGTCGATGAGGATGTGGTCGAGGCCGCCGTCGAGCTTGAACAGCACCCACGGCGCGACGCCCTCCCGGGCCAGCAGGTCGCGCGTCGCCAGGACAAGATCCTCGTAGTCCAGCAGCGATCGCGATTTCTTGTGCTCGTCGTAGGACGTCAGCATCTCCGCGCCGAGCCGCAGCAGGCCCCGCGTAGCGTTGGCGATGATCGCCGCGTTGCAGCTGTCGCGGAGATCGAGCAGGCGCTCCGCCTCGCTCTGCAGGATATCCTCGACGCCAGGGTTGGCGGCGCCGGCCGGCCCCGTGATCAGCCTCACGCGCGGCTTGCCATCGGCGGTCAAGTACTGTCCGCAGTAGTCGTCGAACTCGATCGCTCGCGCGTCGGCGTCGAATTCCAGCCAGCGCTGTATCTCGGCGCCCCGCGCGCGATCGGTTTTCGAACTGCTGCCCGTCAACGCCTTCACCGCCAGGCGAAGGCCCAGGAGATCGAGCGCGTCATCCGCGCAGCCAGCGCGGCAGACGCTCTCGTAGGTGTCGCCGGGAGCGACCGCGAGCCTGGCATAGATGGCATGGAGCAGCGCTTCGAGATTGCCGAAGCGGACAAGCCGGTACCGCAGCCGCGCGCGCTCCCCGGCCAGCACGCGCATGAGCTCATCGAACTCGCCTTCGCCGACATGGCCGCTCACGATCGCCAGCGCCTCGGTCAGGGACGGCGGCGTCCCGCTGCGCGCCCGCTGCAGCACCTGCTCGCGCGCCTCGATCAGCAGCTCGGCGGCACTGCGCTCATCCAGGACGTCGAAATGCGGGGCGACGCCGGCCTCGAGCGGAAAGCGCTTCAGCAGCGACTGGCAGAAGGCGTGGATCGTCTGGACCTTCATGCCGCCGGGCGTGTCGAGGACGCGGGCGAAGAGGCGCCGTGCGGTGCGGCGGCGCTCGTCGCTCGGCCGCGCATTCGTCAGCGCGAGCAGGCTCTCGTGCAGCTTGTCGTCGGGCATGGCGGCCCACTGCTGCAGCTGCGCTGCGACGCGGTTGGCCATCTCTGCAGCGGCCGCCTTCGTAAAGGTGAGGCAGAGGATCCGCGCCGGCGGCGTCCCGTTCAGCAACAGGCTGAGCACGCGGTTCGTGAGCACGGTCGTCTTGCCGGTGCCGGCGGAGGCGTCGACCCAGACCGATGCCTGCGCATCGGCGGCGCGCCGCTGGATCGCGCCCGCCTGCTCGATGACGCTGGCGGCCGGGCGGTTCATTCCTCGTCCCGCCGCGCGCCCGTGGACCACTCCTTCACGCGCGCCAGATGGGCGTAGTCGCTGAACCGCGGCGCGAACTCGGGATCGGGGACGGATTGATAGGCGGTATCCGGCGAGTCGAACGCCGCGACGAGCCGCTGCAGGCCGGCCTGCGCAGCTGCGGCCGACAGCATCGGGTCCGCCTTGACGTCCTTCACCTCCGCCGGCGGATTGCCGCCGGTGAGGCGCCAGAACTCCAGCGCCGCGACGGCCGCCGGCCCGATGCCGGCAAAGCCGCCGGCCGCGGCGATGGCGGCCTCCAGCGGCAGCTGCGGGGCGAAGCCGAACTCGATCTCCCGCGACCGCGGCAGGGAGCCGGTCTTATAGTCGACGACGATGAGGCTCCCGTCCCGGCCGCATTCGATGCGGTCGGCGGTCGCCGTGAGCGTGAAGGGCCCGGCCGGGCCGTCGAACTGAAGCCGCCCCTTGACCTCCGCATGCAGCGACGTCGTCACGGTGCGTCGCTCGCGTTCCTTCTCGACGAACCAGTGCGCGATCCGCTTGAAGCGCGGCCACCAGAAGGCGCCGACGGCCGGCCGGTTCATCTGCGGACCGAATTCCTGTCGTCCGATCGCCAGCAGGCGCCCGACCGCGTCGCCCGGCAGGTGCTGCGGGAACTCGCGGACGAAGCGCTCGAGGGCGCGGTGGATCCAGGTACCCCGATCGGCGGCGCTCGGCTCCGCATCGATGGGATCGAGCGGCTTCAGGCGCAGGATACGCCGGGCATAGATGGCATAGGGATCCCGCCGCCACATCTCGACGTCCGTCACGCGGATCGTGCGCGGCCGGCGCTCGACCGGCGGGCGCGGCGTCGGCGGCGCGATAGGCCTGACCAGATCCGCCCGATCGAGCTTCGACTGCCAGTCGAGCCAGACACCGCCATGGATGCGCGCCGGATCGATGCCGAGGCTCCGCATCAAGCCGTCCAGCCGCAGCAGCCAGCGCGACGGCACGGTCGGCGTGCCCTCGACGCGGAGGGCCCGGGTCAGCACCACCTGCGGCGCGCCCAGCGCTTGCGCGACATCGTGCGCCGCCAGACCGATCCGGCGCTCCGGCGCCGGCAGGCCGAAATCGCGCCGCATCGGGCGGCTGAGCCAGGGGTCGGCGGCCACCTCCGCCGGCCAGGTGCCCTCGTTGAGGCCGCCGAGGACGAGGAGGTCGGCATGCTGCAGGCGCGCCTCGAGCGGTCCCCAGATCGCCAGGCGCGGGTGCCGGCCGTAGCGCGGCCGCACCATCTGCATCGACAGCAGGCCGCCCAGCAAGGCGGGATAACGATCCCCGGGCATGGGCGCAAAGCCTGCCGCCGCCTGGCGCAGATTGGCGATGAAGGTAGCGGCCGCTTCGCCGGCTTCCCCGGCCCACAGTCGCGCCCCGCCGCTTTCGCCATCGCTCGCCGCCAAGCCCTCGGCGAAAGCCGCATGGGCGTCGATGAGATCGCCGAGCTGCGCCCGCGGCATGGCAACGAGCCGCTCGAGCGGGGCCGCGAGTACGGCCAGGCGATCGAGCAGACCGCCGAAGCGAGCCGCATCCTCGTCAGAGAGGATGCGCTTGAGGCCGCCGACTCCCGCAGCCGGACGAGGCCCGCGGAGCACTGCCATCTCGAACCGGCGGATCGCGGCGCGGAACGCCGCCGGCTCGCGCCCGCCGGCGGCCAGCGGATGCTTCAGGGCAGCCAACAACGGCACGGGCGCGAATTCATCTGCCACCATCGCGGCCGTCAGGCGCAGGAAGGCGCCGGGCGGCGTCTGGTCGAGGGGTTGGCCGGCGGAATCGTCGACGTCGATGCCCCACCGCTTCAGCTCGGCCGCGACGCGACGCGCCAAGCCGCGATCGGGTGTCACCAGCGCGGCCCGCTTGCCCGGCTGTTCCGCGACCGAGCGCAACAGCAGCGCGGTGACGCCGGCTTCCTCCTGCGGGCCGGCGCAATCGATGCGCGCCACACCGTCGAGCGCGCTCGCGACCGTCGGCGGCAAGGCACGCCATCGTTCGGTCGTGGCCGCCGGTCGCAGCGCTTCATTCACGAAGGCCGCGCGGGCGGGCGATGTCGACGGCAGGCCGGCTGTCGGCCACAGCCGCACGTCGGACGGCGTGACCACTAGGCGCCGCAGCAACAGGCAGAGCCCGTGCTGCGGATGCGCCGGATCTTCCAGCACCGCCTCCCGCGTCTCGTCGTCGAGATCGCGATCGAGGCCGGGCAGCAGGACGCGCCCGGTCGGGAGATCCGCAATCACGCCGATGAGCGCGGCCGTCGCCGGAATGCTGCCGGTGGAACCGGCGGCGATCACGGGGTCGGGCGGGGGTTGCCGGCGCCAGGCCTCGGCCTGGGCCGCCAGCGCGCGATTGCGCCGCTCCGCCGGATCGATGCAGCCTTCGGCGGCGAGGATCTGCGGCCATTGCTCCGTCAGGACGGAGAGGAAGCGCAGCGTGAGCTGCCAGTGCGCGGCATAGTCCTCCGGGACGAGACCGCGCAGGCGATCGAAGGTCAGCTGCTCGGTTTGCACCTGGTCAAGCAGGCGCGCCAGCTCGGCCGCCAGGCGGGTCGCCTGATCGATCGTCATCGGCGACCCGCTGGCGCGGCCCGCGGTCTGGACGGCCTGAGCGAGCAGCAGCTGGCGGCGCAGCGCCGGAATTGCCGGCGGCAGGTCCGCGATGGTCGACACGGTTTCGATCGCCGCGGTCTCGTCGCCGCCCGCGAGCGCGACGTCGTCGGGATCGATGTCGCCCAGGGGGAGCGTGCGCGGCAGCAGGAGCGGCCGGCCGTCGGCCTGGCGCAGGAAGGCGTCGTCGAGCGCGCGGCGCGCCCGGCGCGTCGGCAGCAGGATCGTATAGCGCGCAAGCCTGAGCGGATCGCCGGACGTCTCGGCGAGCAGGCCGGCGGCAAGCGCATCGACGAACGACACGCCGGGCGGGATCGTAAAGATGCGGGCCGCGCGGTCCGACACGGCCGGAAGGCCGGTCAATAGAACTGGTCGCCGCCGCCGCGGGCGATGCGCGCCTCGACCTCCGCCAACTGTTGCGGCGTGCTGACGTGGAACCACTCGCCGTCGTGGCGGATGCCGTACAGGCGTCCGGCCTCGATCGCGCGGTCGTAGAGGACGTTGAGCGAGAAGGCACCGTCGGGCGCGCCGACGAACAGGCGCGGATGCAGGATCTGGATGCCGGCGTAGACGAACGGCGCCACCTCCCATTCGCGGCGTCGGCGGATGGTGCCGACCTGGTTGATGAAGAAATCGCCGGGACCGCCATAACCCACGGCGCTGACGGTCGGCTGCAGCAGAAGGAGGCCGTCCATCGCCGTGTCGTCCCACGCCTGCGCCAGTCGGATCAGCGCATCCGTCTTGCCGTTGAGCCAGACGATCTTGCCATTCACGACATAGAACGGACCGCCGCCCAGGTGAGGGAGAGCTTTCCGGATGCCGCCGCCGGTCTCCAGGATCTCCGCCTCGCGCGAGAAGATGATGTCGACGCCGCGCCGGGCGCCGAGGTGCGACTCGATGACCTCGGCCAGATGGTGCGTGTTGACGACGATGGATCTGACGCCGACCGCAACGAGGCGGTCGATGACCGTATCGATCATCGGCTTGCCGCCGACCTTCACCATCGGCTTCGGCACCGTGTCCGTGATAGGGCGGAGCCGGGTGCCGAAGCCGGCCGCCAGCACCATGGCGCGCGTCGGCATGATCACGCGATCCGCAACCGCCCGATCGGGTCGCGCCATGCCGTTCGCGCGGTGTGAATCTGCGGTATGCGCCACCAGCTGGGCGATCCGGGTCTGTTGCAGCGGCGTCAAGGACATCTTCGCAATGCGCGCCAGGAAGGATTCGTCCAGCGTCGGAATCGCGCGGCGGCCCGGGGGCAGATGGCGGGCGAACCACGCGCGCACCGGGGCGAGGGCCGGATGCACGATATCGCTCTCCACATGCCGCCACGTGCGGCCCAGGAAACCGAGATAGCTGGGCTTGCCGTCGCGCAACAGCAGGCGCGAGAAGGTCCCGACGATGCGCGTGTTGCGCTGGGCGCCGATCACGGCATAGGCCGTGTCGAACGCGGCCTTGTCGAGCTGCGGGAACGCCGCCAGATAGCGGTCGCGCATGGCGGCAACCAGAGTTTCCGGGACGTCGCGACGCACATCCTGCAGCAGCGAGACGAGGTCGAACGGCCGCGGAGCAATGACGGCATCCTGGAAGTCGAGCAGGCCGCAGGCGGCGATCCCGGAACGGCCGGGCAGCAGCATCAGGTTGTCGACGTGGAAATCGAAGAGCACGAGCGTATCGGGC
>JBKOWC010000308.1:0-7066 GCA_046724215.1 Pseudomonadota bacterium
CCGTCAGCCGGTCCACGGCCTGCCGCAGCACCGCCTCGCGCCGGCTCGAAAGGAAGACCGCGGCGCCTTCCTTCACCAGCGCCTCGGCGCAGGCGAAGCCGATGCCCGTGCCGCCGCCATAGATCACCGCCCGCTTGCCGAGCAACCGTCCCGCCATGTGGTTCTCTCCCTCTATGCGGTGCAGAAGTGAGGATAGCGGTTTAGGGACCGCGACCTCTAGCCCCGTCCAGTTGCCCCGCCACCTTGCACCAGCCACGGGTTGATTCCCCCGCGAAAGCGGGGGGCCAGTGACGTGCGCCCGTCCCTGGGCCCCCGCTTTCGCGGGGGAATCAAAGACGGGGGAAGAGCCGATTCCCTGGCGCGCTGCCGCGCGCGAAACCCCGCCCCTGAGTCCCCCGCCCACAAGGGCGGGGGAATGGAAACTGTGGGTGCGATGTGGGATTGTCGCGTGCGCGCGGCACAGGCGGGGGAATTCATGCAGCTCAGGGACAAGGTGGTGATCGTCACGGGGGCGACGTCGGGGATCGGGGCGGCGACGGCGAAGGCGGCGGCCGCGGCGGGGGCGCGGCTGATGCTGACGGGGCGGTCGGTGGAGCGGGGCGAAGTGGTGCGGGCGGCGTGCGGGGATGCGCAGTTCATCGCGGGGGACGTGAGCGAGGCCGGCTTCGCCGAGCGGCTGGTGGAGGAGACGGTGCGCCGCTGCGGCCGGCTCGATGTGCTCGTCAACAATGCCGGCGTCGTTCACCGCCACACGGCGGAGACGGCGACGGACGAAGAATGGGACCACGTGATCGCCATCAACGTGACGGCGGTGTTCCGCCTCTGCCGCGCCGGCATCAAGGCCATGAAGCGCAGCGGCGGCGGCGTCATCGTCAACATCGGCTCGGACTGGGCGCTGGTCGGCGGCCGCAACGCCTTCGCCTATTGCGCCAGCAAGGGCGCGGTCGCGCAGATGACGCGGGCCATGGCGATCGACCATGCCGGCGACAACATCCGCGTCAACTGCGTCTGCCCCGGCGACATCGACACGCCGATGCTGGCCTCGGGCATCGCGCGGCGCGGGCTGTCGCAGGACGAGGGGCTGAAGCGGCTGGCAGCGGCGATCCCGCTCGGCCGCGTCGCGCATCCGGACGAGATCGCCAAGGCGGTGGTGTTCCTCGCGTCCGACGACTCCTCCTTCATGACCGGCGCCATGATGTCGGTCGACGGCGGCAGCACGGCGAAGTAGCGCGGGATCAGAAGTTCAGGTCGGCGATCACGGGCAGGTGGTCGGAGCCGACGTCGGCGCCGACGTGGCGCTCGGCGACCGCGATCGCCGGGCCGACCAGGACCTGGTCGATGGGGAGGCCGAAGGGCAGCCAGCGCGAGAACCAGGTGGGCGCCACGCCGCGGCCGCGGGCGCTGTCGGCGAGGCCGGCGTCGCTGAGGAACTGGCGGAAGTAGGGCGACCACGGCGTCATGTTGAAGTCGCCGAGGACGACGGTCCGGTCGGCGGATGCGCGGACGATGCGGGCCATCTCGTGCAGGTGGGTGTCGCGCACGCGGGCCAGCACGCGCCCCTCCGGCCGCTCGAGATGCACGGTGACGATGTCGAGGCAGCGCCCGCCGGCCGCTGGCGGGCAGACGGTCGCCAGCAGCGTAGAGCGCTTGCCGACGCCGAGACGGGCGACGGCGAGATCGGTGAGCGGCAGGCGGCTGAGGAGCAGCAGGTCCGACCCGGTCCAGGGGGCGGCCTGGTGCTGGAAGGGATAATCAGCCTGCAGGGCGGCGAGCCGGGTGCGCCAGGCCGGCGTCACCTCGCTGAGGGCGATGACGTCGGGCTGCTCCGCCTTGACCAACGCCTCGACCAGGTCGATGCGGTCGTTGCGGCCCCAGAGGTTTAGCGTCATCACGCGCAGCGTGGCCGGGCCGGTGGCGGCCTGGGCGGGCTGGACCGGCAGGTAGTAGCCGGCGATCGGCCAGAGCGTGACCAGCAGGACCGGTAGGCTCACCAGGGCAGGCAGCCAGCGGCGCTGCCACAGGCAGAACAGGATGCCGGCCAGGAGCGCGAGGCAGAGCTGGACGGCAAAATTGGCGACGACGTCGAATGCCCACCAGCGGTCGGCGAGCAGCGCCAGCAGCGCCGCCGCGTCGGCTGCGAGGAGGGCGGCGACGACCGCGCGGGCGAACCACCGCATGAGGAACGCGCGCCGCGGGAGCGGCGGCCGGCTCGGGCTGGACGGGATCGACATCGGGCCTTCCGGAAGGTTGCACCCCGCCGGACAGTATGGACCGGCACTATGGCGCAAAAGAGGCCATACGGTCGCAGGCCGACGGCATCGTAGGGGCGGGTCTCAGACCCGCCCTCCCGCCGTGGCCCGGCATCCGACAGGGGCGGGTCTGAGACCCGCCCCTACAGGCATTGGTGCCTACAGCTTCCGCACGTCGGCGAGGGTGAGGTCGAGGGCCTTCTTGGCGAGGTCCATGAACTCGTCGATGTGCGACTTCGTCCACACCAGCGGGGGCGAGATCAGCATGGTGTCGCGGGTGGCGCGCATCACCAGGCCGTTGTTGAAGCAGTGGTCGCGGCAGAGGATGCCGACCTTGCCGACCGGCTCGAAGGTGGCGCGCCTGGCCTTGTCCTTCACCAGCTCGATGGCGCCCATGAAGCCGAGGTTGCGGACCTCGCCCACGAGCGGGTGATCCCTGAGCTCCTGCAGCCGCTGCGTCAGGTACGGGCCGGTCTCCTTGTTGATGCGATCGACCATGCCCTCGTCGCGCAGGATGCGGATGTTCTCGATGGCCACGGCGCAGGAGACGGGGTGGCCGGAATAGGTGTAGCCGTGGCTGAAGTCGCCGCTCTCGAACAGGGTCTTGGCGACGCGGTCGCCGATCATGGCGGCGGAGAGCGGCAGGTAGCCCGACGTGATGCCCTTGGCCAGGGTCATGAAGTCCGGCTTGATCTTGAAGTGGTCGCTGGCGAACCAGTGGCCGGTGCGGCCGAAGCCGCAGATGACTTCGTCGGCCACCAGCAGCACGTCGTATTTGCGGCAGATGCGCTGGATCTCCGGCCAGTAGGTGTCGGGCGGGATGATGACACCGCCGGCGCCCTGGATCGGCTCGCCGAAGAAGGCGGCGACGTTGTCGGCGCCGAGCTCGATGATCTTGGTCTCGAGGGCCTGCGCCGCCTTGCGGCCGAAGTCCGCCGGCGTCAGGTCGCCGCCGAGGGCGTACCAGTAGGGCTGCATGACGTGGACGAAGCCGGGCAGCGGCAGGTCGGCCTTGGCGTGCATGTAGTTCATGCCGCTGATGCTGGCCGCCACCATGGTGCTGCCGTGATAGGCGTTGTCGCGGCTGATGATCGTCTTCTTCGATGTCTTGCCCTGCAGGTTCCAGAATTGCCGGATCATCCGCGCGATGGTGTCGTTGGCGTCGGAGCCGGAGAGGCCGTAGAAGACGTAGTTGAGGCCGTCGGGCGTCATGTCCGCCAGGATCTGCGTCAGTTCCACCGTCGGCGGCATCGAGGTCTTGAAGAAGGTGTTGTAGTAGGGCAGCTCCAGCATCTGGCGATGCGCGGCGTCCGCCAGCTCCTTGCGGCCGTACCCGACGTTGACGCACCAGAGGCCGGCGAAGGCGTCGAGCAGGCGGCGGCCTTCCGAATCCCAGAGATGGGCGCCGTCGGCCTTGACGATGATGCGGCTGCCCACCTCGGCGAGCTGCTTGTGGTCGGTGAAGGGGTGCAGGTGGTGCTCGCGGTCGAGCGCCTGCCAGTGGGCCGTGCTGTTGCGGGCGAGCGTTGCGGTGGCGGACATGGAAAGGACTCCGTGAGTGACGAGGGCGAACGCGCAGGGCGCCGCCGGCCGTCATCGCGGCGGGCGGCCGGATTCACTCGGCGGCAGTCATGGATTGAAGCCGATGCGGGCGCAGAGGATGAGCAGGTCGTGCCGGTGCGACAGGCTCGTGCAGCCCACTCCCGGCTCGACGCGGCGCCTGACCGATGCCGTTGTTCCGACCATGGCGCGAGTGTAGCACATCCCCGGGCGATCTTGGCTACACGTTCAGCAGCAGGTGCTCGCGTTCCCAGGAGCTGATGACGCGCTGGTAGGCGTCGAGTTCCGACCGCTTCACGGCGGCGACGGCGCGGATGAAGCGCTCGCCGAGGATCGGGCGGATCGCCTTGCTCTGCTCGAAGCGGTGGAGCGCGTCATAGAGCGTGCGCGGCAGGGTGTGCTTCAGGCGGTAGGCGCTGCCCTCGATCTGCTCGGTGGGCTTCAGCCGCTCGGTCATGCCGAGATAGCCGCAGGCAAGGGACGCCGCGATGGCCAAGTAAGGATTGGCGTCGGCGCCGGCCAGGCGGTTCTCGATGCGCCGCGCGGCGCCGCCGGAGATCGGCACGCGCAGGCCGACGGTGCGGTTGTCGACGCCCCAGTGCACGTTGATCGGCGCGTCCAGGTAGGGCTGCAGCCGGCGGTAGGAATTCACGTTCGGCGCCAGCAGCGGCATGACCTGCGGCAGATAGCGCTGCAGGCCCGCGACGAAGTTGCGGAACAGCGCGGTGTCGCGGCCCTTGTCGTCGCTGAACAGGTTGCGGCCGCTCTCCTTGTCGAGGATCGACTGATGGATGTGCATGGAGCTGCCGGGCTCGTTGGCGAGCGGCTTCGCCATGAAGGTGGCATAGACCTTGTGGCGCATGGCGGCGTGGCGCACGGTGCGCTTGAAGGCGAAGGCCTGGTCGGCGAGGCTCAGGGGCTCGCCGTGGTTGAAGTTGATCTCCATCTGCGCCGAGCCCGACTCGTGGGTCAGCGTGTCGATGTCGATCTCCTGCTTCTCGCAGAAGTCGTAGACGTCCTCGAAGATCGGATCGAACTCGTTGACGGCGTCGATGCCGTAGGACTGGCGTCCGGTCTCCGGCCGGCCCGACTGGCCGGTGGGCGGCAGGAGTGGCAGGTCCGGATCGGTGTTGACCTGGACGAGGAAGAACTCGAGCTCGGGCGCGATGATCGGTTTCCAGCCGCGGTCGTCATAGAGCCGCAGCACGCGCTTGAGCACGAAGCGCGAGGCGATCTCGACCGGGCTGCCGTCCTGGTTGAAGCAGTCGGCGATCACCTGCGCCGTCGGCTCGTCGTACCAGGGCACGAGGCTCAGCGTGTCGGCATCCGGCTGCAGGTTGATGTCGTGGTCCTGCGGGCCCAGGACCTCGTCATCCTCGTCCTCGCCGTACTCGCCGGTGACGGTCTGGATGAAGATGCTCTCGGGCAGGCGCAGCGAGTGCTCGCGGGTGCTCTTGATGAACTTCGTCGCCGGCAGGATCTTGCCGCGGGCGATGCCGGACATGTCCGGCACGATGCATTCGACCTCACCGATCTTGCGTTCGGTCAGCCAGTCTTCGAGCTTGGACATGGGTTCACGGCTTGTCGGCGGGACGGAGCCGTAGGGCTAGCACGCCGCCGGAAAACTTGGCAAGGCGGGGCGGCAGGATCAGCTAATCTGATGGTTTAGAATCATCTATATATGACGTTGATATAGCTTTATTATCCGAGATGGATCAATCACGTCAGCTCGCGGGCCAACGGGCGGGTGAGGCAGGTGGGGCCGCCGGCGCCGCGGCCGCAGATCTCGTCTCCGGCGAATTCGTGGACCTCGACGCCGGCGGCCTCCAGGCGCTGGCGGGTCTTCGGATTGCCGCGGCGGAGCAAGCAGACGCGCGGCGCCATGGCCAGCACGTTGCAGCCCATGGACTCAAACTCCTCATCCGGCACCTCGACGAGGCCGATGCCGCGGGCGAGCAGGAACTCGCGGAAGGGCACCGGCAGCAGCGGCGAATAGACGACGGCCAGATCGTCGGCCACCGGCGAGATCATGGACATGAGGTGGAAGACGTCGGCCGGTCCGCGCCAGTGAGGCAGCGGCACGACCACGACCTGCACGTCGTCGCCGAGCAGGCGGCGCAGCTGGCGGATGCCGTCGTCGTTGGTGCGGTAGCCCTGGCCGACGGCAAGTGTGTCGCGGTCAAGCCAGGTGACGTCGCCGCCCTCGACGCGGCCGGCGCCGGTGATCGAGCCCAGGATGGGGATGCCGAGCCGGCGGAGGACGCCCGTGAGCGCCGACGGCTCTGTGCGCCGCTCCTCCTTGCCCATGCTGCAGAGGATGACGCCCCGGTCGGTCGTTATGGCGGCGTCGCGCGGGTAGAGCGAATCCATGGTGACGCTGCCGTCCTGTGGCAGGAATTCGATCTCCGCCCCCAGGCTTTGCAGGAGCTTGACGAACTGGTCGCACTCGACGACGGCGCGGGCCAGGTCGGGCCGGCCGTAGTAGTTGAGCCGCTGCCACTGCCCGTCGATCGTCGCGTCGTCGAGGAAGGCGTCGCGCACATGCTTGACGATCAGCTTCCGCAGCTTGCCGACATCGGACTGCGCCGTGGTCCGCATGACCCGAGATTCCCCTTGCCCGCCCTGGTATCCCCCGGCCCTTGACGGGGCAGGGACGATGGGGAGGATAGGCCAACTATCCCCCGCTATCCAGCCAGGCGCCTGCAGCATTCCGTCATGCCGCATCCGGAACACGTCCGCTCGTATTATGCCGCGACGGCGACCGGCGCGCCGGACTGCCCCGTCCTGCAGGGCGAGATCGAGGCCGACGTGTGCGTCGTCGGCGCCGGCTACACCGGCGTGTCGACGGCGCTCAACCTCGCGGAACGCGGCTACTCCGTCGTCGTGCTCGAGGCCGCGCGCATCGGCTGGGGGGCGTCCGGCCGCAATGGCGGGCAGATCTGCTCCGGCTATGCGCCGGGCATGCGCAAGATCGCCGGCTGGGTCGGCGTCGAGGACGCCAAGCGCCTGTGGCAGATGGCGGAGGAGGCCAAGGCCATCATCCGCGAGCGCGTCGCGCGCCACGATATTCGCTGCGATCTCAAGCCCGGCTATCTCCACGGCGCCGTCAAGGAACGCGACATGGCGGAGCTGCAGGCGGATCTCGACCTGCTGCGCGAACGGCACGGCTATCGCGACGCGCGGGTCGTCGGCCGCGATGAGATCCGGTCGCTCGTCGGCACCGACATCTACCACGGCGGCGTCTACGATACGGGCGG
>JBKOWC010000031.1:0-7386 GCA_046724215.1 Pseudomonadota bacterium
GGCGGCCGACCTCGGCGCGCCCCTGGTGCTCGAGATAGGACCGGAGCAGGGTCAGCGACAGGCCCGGCCAGACATAGAGAAGGACGTACTGCCAGAACGGGATCTGGCACACGCCGATCACCCAGAACAGGACGACGGCGACGGCCGGAACGTGGAGCAGCCAGTTGCGCAGGCACGACCAATCGCCTTCCCGCAGCCGGTGCAGTGCCTCCAGCCAGGCGCGCATCGTGTAGTAGGGCGGGCCGAGGACAAGCCGCCCCGCACAGGTCGTCAACGCCTTGCGCACCGCATGGTGCAGCGCGCCCATCTTTGCCCAGGCTTCCGGCGTCAGGTAGTTCGACTCTGGATCATCGGCCGGCGACGTCAGCCGCTCGTTGCGATGGTGGATCAGGTGGAGGTGCCGATACTGCGCATAGGGCAGCCACAGCCACAGCGACGGAAAGACGATGGCGCTGTTCCACAGGCGGCGGCGGAACGGATAGCCGTGCACGGCCTCATGCTGCAGCGAGCCATGCAAGGCGACGATGTAGGCCCCCAACGGCAGCACCAGCCACCACGGAAAGGTGTTGTGGTACCAGGTGAGCAGGCCGAACGCGGCATAGACGCCGACGGCTACGGCCAGCGTCGGCCAGTCGACCGACGGACGACGATCCGCCGCGGCCCGGTTGGTCCCCACCAGCGGGGCAGAGAATTCATACGGTTCCCACACGGCCTTATAGTGTCCCCAAACTGCGTGCGGACAAAGCTGCAAATGCGCACATCGCGTAACGGTTTGTCATCAAACGCTACAACTGTTGATAAAGCGCAACAGGTAGTGTACACCGGGATGGTTAATTTTCCTTTGGGGCCGTCATGGACCGCCGCGACACCGTCCAGGTCTTCCGGCAACGCCTGTCCGAGGTGATCGCGCGGTCCGGGCTCAGCCGGTCGGCCTTCGCGGCACGCATCGGCATCGACCGCTCGACGCTCGCCCAGGTGCAGTCGCCGAGCAACGAGCGGTTGCCGCGGGCCGAAACGCTGGCCGCCATCGCCGCGGACCAGCAGGTAAGCGTCGACTGGCTGCTCGGGCTCAGCCAGGAGGGGGCGCTGGCGCCCGACATCATCGAGCAGCCGATGACCATCGAGCCGGGCGGCTATTCTCCCGCCGACGAACGCCTCACGCGCTGGCACGCCGAGGCCGCCGGATACAAGGTCCGCTACGTGCCGGCGACGCTGCCCGACCTGCTGAAGTCCGAGGAGTTCATCCGCTTCGAGTATCGCGACTATGTCGGGCCGATTCCGGAATCCCGCATCGAGGCGGCGCACGCCCGCCTCGCCAACCAGCGGCGCCCGGAAACCGACATGGAGGTGTGCAGTCCGCGCCAGAGCCTCGAGAGTTTCGTGCGCGGCGAGGGCGTCTGGCGCGACCTCGATCCCGGCGTGCGCCGGCGCCAGGTCGAGCGGATGATCCGGCTGCTCGACGAGCTCTATCCGACGTTCCGGTGGTTCCTCTATGACGGCGTGCAGCGCTACGCGGTGCCGCTCACCGTCTTCGGGCCGAAGCGGGCGGCGATCTATGTCGGCCACATGTATCTGGTGTTCAACAGCACGGAACATATCCGCCTGCTGACGCAGCTGTTCGACAATCTGATCCGCGCCGCGGTCGTGCAGCCGCCGGAGGTGTCGGCTATGTTGCGGCGGCTGCTCGCCGAACAGGACGAGCACGACAACACGGGGAGGGGAAGGGCGCAACGGCATGGCTAGGAAGATAGTCACGAAGGCTGCACCCGAGGCGAAGGCGGCCGCGGGCAGCGGCAGCTGTCTGTGCGGCGCGGTGCGCTACGAGGTGCGCGGCCCGCTGCGCGACGTCGTCAATTGCCACTGCGGCCAATGCCGCAAGTTCCACGGGCACTACGGCGCCTACACGAATGCGGCCCTGCACGACATCGTCATCCGCGGCAAGAGCCAGCTGAAATGGTACCGCTCCTCCAACGTCGCGCGCCGCGGCTTCTGCAGCCGCTGCGGCTCGAGCCTGTTCTGGCAGCGGCTGAAGGGTGGGACGATCAGCATCGCGGCCGGAACCTTCGATCCGCCGACGCCCCTGAAGACGACCCGTCATATCTTCGTTGCGCACAAGGGCGACTACTACCGGATCGCCGACCGGCTCGAGCGTCTGCCCGGCACGATGACCTAGCGGTGGCCGCGAGAGCGCGATCAGGGGCCGTCCGGGCAACCGGCGAGACGGCCGTCGCCAGCCTGGCGATGTACGACCTGCCGGAGGTGCGGGCGGCGACCGACGCCTGGTGGCGCGGGCTGGCGGCGGCGTTCCGCCGCGAAGGCATCGCCGAGGTGCCGACCCGGCTCGACCGCAGGACAGGCCATCATGACGTCTGCCTGCGGCCCGACCTGCTGTTCGCCCAGACCTGCGGCTATCCGCTGACGCACGCGCTGGCCGGCCGCGTCGCGCTCGTGGCGACTCCGTGCTATGCCGCCGAGGGTTGCGCCGACGCCTCCTATTGCAGCTTCATCGTCGTGGCTGAGGGCAGTCCGGCCACGGCGATCGCCGATCTGCGCGGCACCCGCTGTGCCGTCAACGCTCAGGACTCGCAATCCGGCTACAGTGCCCTGCGCGCGGCAATCGCGCCACACGCGTGCGACGGGCGTTTCTTCTCCGACGTGACGGTGAGCGGCAGCCATGTCGCGAGCCTGCAGCTGGTTGCCGCCGGCGCCGCCGATGTCGCCGCCATCGATTGCGTGACCCACGCGCTTGTCGCCCGCTATCGGCCGGCGGCCCTCGACGGCACGCGCGTTCTCGCACGCACGACCTCGATGCCGGGACTCCCCTACGTCACCCGTGGCGATGCCGACGACGATCGGATCGCGCGCCTGCGCGCCGGGATCCAGCGGGCGTTCGCCGATCCGCAGCTGGAACCGGCGCGCGCGGCGCTGCTGTTGACGGCGGCCGCCGTTCTCCCGCTCGCCGCCTATGACGGCATCATCGGGATCGAGAAGGACGCGGTCGCGGCGGGCTATCCGATCGTCGCCTGACCGCGAAGCGATCTGCCGACGTCCTGGTGACCCGCATCACAGAGGCGTCACGCCAAGCTGATACTCTTTGCGGACGCCTGAGGTCCGCAGGCGCACCGCAAACCCCGGCAGGTGACCCATGTCGCTCAAGCAGTACGGCGTACTCGTCGGCCGCGTCGTCGACGATCGTCGCGAAGACGACCCGACGTCGCCGCACTTCCAGGTGCGCGTCAATGCGACCGGCGTCGACTATCGTATCGCCGTCAACGTCAAATCGCAGACCAGCCCATCCGAGTTGCTGTTCCTGGTCGACGAAGACTTCCATCACGTCGTGACCGATCGCCTGCTGCCGCTCGGCGAGGGGTTCACCTCGGTCCCCAACAGACCCGGCGGGCTGGCCCTCGACTTCATCCGCGCCAACCTCTTCGACCGCCTGGACATGCGGCCGCTGCCGCCCGATGTCCCCGGGCCGGACAACGACCTTGCCGACCGCCTCGCCCACTTCATCGATCGCGCCAAGGCGGAGCCCGACGCGCGCATCTTCGCCTTCGGCGAGCGCTGGGGGCCGGAGCCGAAGATCCCGGACAAGACCTTCAAGTTCAAGCCCGGCAACGGCGTTCATGACATCCACATGAACCAGGGCAACGTCGGATCGTTCGTGAAGGACGACGGCGTATGGCAGGACGGCGCGCTCATCCTGCATTTCCCCGGAAACGGTCAGTGGGTCGGGATCTTTCTCGCCTTCCAGTCGCAGGCCTGGCACACCGACGACCAGACGGGTCACACCTCCGGCGACGTGCCGACCCCGGGTCCGGGTCCGGGACCGCACCCGACCGAGCCCGACTTCCGGGTCTTCATCGTCGGCGCCGTCGTCAACCCGATCGGCCCGGCCCCGGAACGCGAGACGGTGACGCTGTTGAACGCGACGCCGGCGTCGATCGACCTGACCGGTTGGCAGATCGCCGACCAGCAGAAGCGCAAGCAGACTCTGACCGGGTCCATCGACGCCGGCGCGACGCTGCAGATCGTCCTCTCGCCCGATGTCCAGCTCGGCAACAAGGGCGGCATGATCACGCTGCTCGACGATCACGGCCTGAAGGTGCACGGCGTGAGCTACACCAAGGCGGATGCCGACCGCGAGGGATGGACGGTCGTCTTCTGAACGGTCCTCAGGCGGCCGTTTCGGCGAGCGGAAAATGACAGCGATGCATGTGGTCGCCGGCGAGCAGGGTGGCCTCCGGCCGCTCGGCGCGGCAGCGGTCGCGGGCGTGCGGGCAGCGCGTGTGGAATTCGCAGCCGGCGGGCCGGCGGGCGAGGCTCGGCACCTCGCCCTGCAACTCGACATCGGCCCGGCGTTTGTCCGGATCGGGCAGCGGCTGTGCCGCCAGCAGGCCGTGGGTGTAGGGATGCGCCGGCTGCGCGAAGATGGCGCGGGTCGGGCCGCGCTCGAGGAAGCGGCCCATGTACATGATGGCCATCTCGTCGCTGACGTGGCGGACGACGGCGAGATTGTGGGTGATGATGATGTAGGTGAGGCCGAGCTCGCGCTGCAGCCTGGCCATCAGGTTCAGGATTTCGCCCTGCACGGAGACGTCCAGGCCGGCCGTCGGCTCGTCGGCGATGATGAGCTTCGGTGAGAGCGCGAGCGCCCTGGCGACGCCGACGCGACGCGCCTGGCCGCCCGACAGCTGGTGCGGATAGCGGCCGGCGAAATCCGCCGGCAGGCCGACGAGCGCCAGCAGCCGGCGCGCCTCGGACTCGCGGTCCCTATCGCGCATGGCGTGGATGACGAACGGCTCGGTGATCAGCGATTTCACCGTCAGCCGCGGGCTCAGGCTGGCCACCGGATCCTGGAACATCATGGCGACCTGGCGTCGATAGGCCGCAAGCGCGGCGCTGCCCTGCTTCAGCGGCTCCTGTCCGTCGAAGCGCACGCTGCCGTGATGCATCGGCACCAGGCCGGTGATCGCGCGCCCAAGCGTGCTCTTGCCGGAGCCGCTCTCGCCGACGAGGGCGAAGGTGGTTCCGGCCGCGACCGAAAACGACACGTCGAGGACGGCGTCGAGGAAACGGCTTCCGCCGCCGGCGAGGCGCGCCTTGATCGGCCCCATCTGCCGGTAGCGCACATGCAGACGCTCTACCTCGAGCAGCTTGCTCATGCCGAAGCCAGGTGGCAGCGTGCCGATTGCGTGGCGCCGACGGCGTGGTCGGGCGGCTTCTCGTCGCGGCAGCGGTCGAAGACCTTCGGGCAGCGCGGCGCAAAGACGCAGCCGCGCGGCACCTGCAGCAGGTTCGGCACGTCGCCCGGAATCGTCGGCAGCTCGGGGCCGACTTCGTCGATCCGGGCGGGGTCGCAGACGAGCAGCGCCTCGGTGTAGGGATGCCGCGGCCGGTGGAAGATGTCCTGGACGGTGCCCTGCTCGACGACCTCACCGGCATAGAGGATGACGACGCGGTCGCAGAGCTCGGCGATGAGGCCGAGGTTGTGCGAGATGAACAGGATCGAACCCGCGAATTCGCGCCGCAGCTCGCGTAGCAGGTGGATGATCTGCGCCTCCAGCGTCACGTCGAGGGCCGTGGTCGGCTCGTCCGCGATCAGCAGTTCCGGGTTGCCGAGCAGGCCCATGGCGATGGCGATGCGCTGGCGCATGCCGCCGCTGAATTCGTGCGGGTAGCGGCTGAGGCGCTCCTCCGGATCGGGGATGCCGACGCGGCGCAGCATCGTGGCGGCCTTGCGCCGCTTCTCGGCCGCGCCGGCGGCACGGTCGCGATACTGGATGTCGGTCATCTGGGTGCCGATCGTCAGCACGGGGTTGAGCGACGTCATCGGGTCCTGGAACACCATCGACACGCGCCGCCCGCGCAGGTCGCGCCAGCCGGCCGCGCTCATCGCCAGCAGGTCGGCGCCGTCGAACAGGATGCGGCCGGTGCGGATGACGGCGTTCTCCGGCAGCAGGCCCATCGCGGCCAGCGACAGCGTGGACTTGCCCGAGCCGCTCTCGCCGACGATGCCGACGATGCTGCCGCGCGGTACGTCGAGCGACACGCCGCGCAGCGCATGCACGCGCCCGCGCGGCGTCTGGAAATCGATGCTGAGATCCTGGACCGAAAGGACGCTGGCCGCCGCCATCACACCATCCGGCGGAGCTTCGGGTCCAGCATGTCGCGCAGGGACTCGCCGAGGAAGGTGAAGCCGAGCGTGGTGATGATGAGCGGGATGCCGCCGGCCACGACGATCCAGGGCGCGTTGCGGATGAAGCGGTAGCCCTCTTCAAGAATGCGGCCCCAGCTCGGCGCCGGCGGCGGCAGACCCAGCCCGAGATAGGTCAGGCCGGCTTCCAGCGTGATGACGGACGGAATGTCCATGCTGCCGATGATGAACAAGGGGCCGATGATGTTCGGCAGGATGTGGACCGCCAGGATGCGGAACGGACCGGCGCCCACGGAGCGCTCGGCCAGGATGAAGTCGGCGTTCTTCTTGGCGAGCGTCGCCGTGCGCACGAGGCGGGCATAGCCCGGCGTCTGGATGACGACGACCAGGAACATGAGCGTCTGCAGGCTCGGACCGACGATCGACATCACGACCGCGCCGAGGATCACCGCCGGAAACGAATAGATCGTGTCGAACAGCAGGATGAGCCCGTTGTCGAGCCAGCGCGGGCCGTAGCCCGCGACGAGGCCGAGCGCCAGGCCGACGAGCAGCGAAATCGCGATCGAGGTGACGCCGACGAAGAGGGCGATCTGGCTGCCCTTGAGGACGCGGCTGAAGATGTCGTGGCCGACATTGTCCGTCCCCATGATGTGCTGCGCCGACGGCGGCGAGAACATGGCGGGCACGTCGATCTTGAACGGATCGTAAGGCGCGATCCAATCGGCGAACAGGCCGCAGAAGACGACGACGGCGACCAGGACGAGCCCGAGGAGACCGAGGGGATCGCCGCGGATCTGCCGCACGAACCAGCGGCCGGCGCCCGGGGAAGCCGCCGGACCCGCCGCCGCCATGGCCATGTCAGAGAGCGGTGCGGACACGGGGATCCAGCCACGCGACGACCAGGTCGGTAACGATCGTCGCGGCGATGTAGATCGCGACGGTGATGAGCACGGCGCACTGCAGGATGGGGTAGTTGCGCAGCTTGGCGCTGTCGACGATCAGGCTGCCGATGCCCGGCCGCACGAAGATGTTCTCGGCGAACACCGTGCTGGAGAGCAGCCCGCCGATGGCGAGGGCGAGCAGCGTCAAGGTCGGCAGGATGGCGATCCGGAGCGCGTAGCGGTAGACGACTTTCGACTCCGGAAGCCCGAAGGCCCGCGCCGTCCGGATGTGGTTCTCGCCCATCACCTCCAGCATGGAGGCGCGGACGATGCGCGCGAGGTAGCCGA
>JBKOWC010000091.1:0-21421 GCA_046724215.1 Pseudomonadota bacterium
ATGCCGAGACGGCCATGATCGGCGAAATCCTCGGTGGCCATCTGCGGCGTCGCGGCGGGCGCGGGCTGGTATGCGATGGAGCGATCCGCGACGTCGCCACCCTGGCGGGCTGGACCGATCTCGCGGTCTTCGCGCGCGGCGTCACGCCGCGCGGGCCATCGTCGGCAGAACGAGGCGCCGTAAACCTCCCCGCCATCGTCGGGGGTCGTCTCGTGACCCCCGGAGACCTTGTCATCGGCGATGATGATGGCCTCGTCGCGCTGACGCCGTCGACGATCCGCGGTCGCATCGCCGATGCCGAAGCGAGGCTCGCCCTCGAGGCCGAGTGGCAGGCGAGGCTCGCCGCAGGGCGGTCGGTGCTCGATACCTTCGGGCTACGTCCGCCCCGGCAGAACGGGAATTGACGATCGCGGCGACGGGATCGACTCGAGTGGTGATAACGATGCGGTAGGGTTAAGGAATACTTTCCGGCACGACCTCGACATGCGCTCAATTCACACTTAACGCTTCTCCGGTATCATCGGGCGCATGTCGGTCTATCTTCCCATCGTCGAGCGAGCGAGCCAGATGTTGGTCCTGCAGAGCATTCCGGACCGCGGCGATCGGCGCATCGTCGCTGACGAGCTCAGCAGCGAGATGCTGCGGCGCTTGGTTGCGCATTGGCACGACCTGCGGCGCGGCCGACCGATGCCGAGTCGCCGCGACATCAAGGCGGAGGAAATCGGCTATGCGCTCGGACGCGTGATGCTCGTCGACATCCATTGGCCGAGCGCGGCCACGGAAGCCTGCGATCCGACCTTTCGCTTCCGACTCGTCGGCAGCCAGATCGAGGAGACCGGGCACCGGGGGCTGACCGGCCGCTGGGTCCACGAGTTGCAGCCGGCGTTCTATCGTGATGCCGTACTGCGCGCCTATGTCGAGGCTGCCGTCGAGGCCGCTCCCAGCATCCGCCGGATCCGGTACGCGACCGGCGGCCACCATCTCCGCTACGAGCGTGTCGCTCTGCCGCTGTCGAGCTACGGCGCCGCCGCCGACACGCTCCTCATCGGCTCCGACTGGGAGCCGGTGAACCGCGACTTCTTTCGAGTCTACGGGCCGCTCGACGCCTAAACTGGCGGCGCGGCCGCGAACGACTCCTAGGCCGCCACCTCTGTCCGCCGCTGATAGGCCATCAGACAGTGCTCCAGGCAGTAGGGTCGGCCCGGCTCCGTCGGGGCACCGCAGAAATGGAAATCGGCCGTCTTCGGGTCGCCGACCGGCCACATGCAGGCCTTGCCTGATGGCCCGGCCGCGACCGGACGGCGGGGCGGCTCGGCCTTCAGGACCGGCTTCATCGGGGTCGGCCGGCCGGAGAGGCCGAGCCGATGGGCCTTGCCGATCACCGCATTGCGGGTGACGCCCTCGCCGAGCTGCTCGGCAATCTGGCTTGCCGTCTGGCCCTGCAGCCAGAGGCGTTGCAGGAGTTCGATGCGTTCCTCAGTCCATCCCATGTCATGTCTCACAGATGTAATGCAGACGACGATATATTGAGCGGCGAGAAGTATGATCCTACCACATATAGTAATGCAAGATTTAGAATCGCGCCCAGGCGCATGATCGTTCCGTCCTGTACATTTAGGGAACAAGCGGGAATGTTCCAGGTGGCGGCTCAGACGAGACCGGCGCGGGGGCGGTTTGCCAACCTCCAGGCGCCACTATATGGTACGGCCGCTTTTGCGTTGTCCGGGCAGTGCCGTGAGCGATTTCATTCGCGAAGTCGACGAGGATCTCAGGCGAGAGAACCTCGAGAAGCTATGGCGGAGATACGGCGTCTTCGCCGTCGCGGCAGCCGTGATCGTCATCATCGGCGTGGCCGGTTATGTCGGCTGGCAGCGCTACGCCGCCAGTCAACGGGCTGACCGAGCCCGGCAGTTCCAGGCCGCGCTCGCGCTGGCGACGAAGCCCGACGTGGTCGCTGCGACGCAGACCCTGCAAGCGATCGCGACGCCGCCGCCGGCCGTAACGGAAGCCTCGCAAGCGTTGCAGGCGCTCGCGAAGGATGATGACGGCTACGGCGTTCTGGCGCAGTTGCACGATGCGGCGCTCAAGGCCAGGACGGGCGACGCCGCCGGCGCCATTTCGATTTACCAGAAGCTTGCGGCCGACAGCCGCGTCGACGAGCCCTTCCGCGATCTCGCGGTGATCCTGCTCGCCCTGCAGACCGTCGACAGCGCGACGCCGGCGGAGTTGATACAGCGCTTGCAGCCGCTCACGGCGGCGGACAATCCGTGGCACTACTCGGCCCTGGAATTGTCGGCGATGCTGGCCAGGCGCGCCGGCGATACCGAGAAGGCGAAGCAGATCTTGACGGGACTGGCGGCCGACCTCGATGCACCACAGGCGTTGCGGGCGCGGGCGGCCGAGACTCTGGCAGCCTTGAAGGGGTAGAGACGGCATGCGAAACCTGCGATCGCTTACGCCGCTGGCGGCCATCGGTCTGTTGCTCGCCGGCTGCGGTCTGTTCGGCGAAAGCGACGGCCCGCCGCTGCCGGGCGAACGCATTTCGGTGTTGCGGCTCAACCGCGATCTTGTGCCCGATCCAGCGCTGACCGACCTGCGCGTGCGCCTGCCCAAGCCCTACGTCAACGCGGATTGGCCGCAGCAGGGCGGCTACTCGACGCATGCGATGCAGCATCCGTCGGCACCGGACACGCTGAACAAAGCCTGGTCCGTTTCGGTCGGAGAGGCGGCGGCGAAAGACCGCTTCCTGCTGGCCCAACCAGTCATAGCCAACGGTCACATCTTCACGATGGACGCCGGCGCCGACGTAACCGCCTTCGACGCTCAAGGCGGCAAGCAGATCTGGCGCGTCGACCTCACGCCGGAGGACGAGAACGACGGGCTGTTCGGCGGCGGGCTCGCCTACGACGATGGGCGCATCTTTGTCACGACGCCGTTCGGCCTGGTGTTCGCGCTCGACGCCGGGAGCGGTGCGGAGCTGTGGCGCGCAAAGGTTTCTGGCCCGATGCGGACGGCGCCGGCCGCCAGCGGCGGGCGCGTCTTCGCCATCACCGAGGACAATGAGCTGTTCGCCCTGGCGGCCGACGATGGCCGGCAGTTGTGGTCCTATTCCGGCATCGCCCAGGATGCCGGGCTGCTCGGCGGCGCCACCCCTGCCGTGGCAGGGGACGTCGCCGTCGCTGCATTCAGCTCCGGCGAAATCGCGGCGTTCCGAGTCGAGACCGGCCGCACCATCTGGGGCGACAGCCTCGCCGGAGTGGCGCGCGGCGACGCCGTCGCAACATTGGCGGACATCCACGGGCTGCCGGTCATCGACCGCGACCATGTGGTCGCTGTCTCGAACAGCGGCACGATGACGGCCATAGATCTGCAGCGCGGCGGCCGCCTGTGGAATGTCAGTATCGGCAGCACGCAGACGCCCTGGACGGTCGGCGACTTCATCTATGTGTTAAGCACGGACGGCGAACTCGTCTGCATAACGCGCGACGAGGGCCGCGTCCGCTGGATCCAGTCGCTTCCGCAGTTCGAGAACGAAAAGGACCGCGAGGACCCGATCGTCTGGACCGGGCCGGTCCTGCTGGGCGACCGGCTGGTGGTGACCGGATCCGATGGCGACGCCATCGCTCTCTCCCCCTACACCGGGGAGCCGCTCGGGCGCATGACTCTGCCCGGCAAGTCGCACCAGGCGCCGATCGTGGCGAACAACACGATGTACGTCCTGTCCGATGATGGCGATCTAACCGCGTACCGCTGATTCGTCGGCCTCGATGCCCTTCACGGTGGCTATCGTCGGCCGGCCGAACGTCGGCAAGTCGACCCTGTTCAATCGACTGGCCGGCAAGCGTCTGGCGATCGTCAGCGACCAGCCCGGCGTCACGCGCGACCGTCGTCTCGGTGCGGCGCGGATCGGCGATCTCCGCTTCACGGTGATCGACACGGCGGGTCTCGAGGACAGCGATGCTGACAGCCTCACCGGACGCATGCGCGAACAGACGACGCGTGCCATCAAGGAGGCCGACGTCGTCCTCTTTCTCGTCGACGCGCGGGCCGGCGTGACGCCCCTGGACAAGCATTTCGCCGGCTGGCTGCGCAAGGCGCGCAAGCCTGTCGTCGTGGTGGCCAACAAATGCGAAGGGCGGATCGATCCGGGCGTCCTTGCCGACGTCTTTGCCTTCGGACTCGGCGAGCCCACGCCGCTTTCGGCCGAGCATGGCGAGGGGATGGCCGACCTCTACGAAGCGATCCGGGCGAATGCACCGCGGGAGTCCGCCGCCGGCGATGCCTCTGAACCGGCCGAAATCGACGTCTCTCCCGATGAGTCCGCCGATCCGGCCGCGCCCGTGCAGCTCGCCATCGTCGGGCGTCCGAATGTCGGAAAGTCGACGCTGATCAATCGGATTCTGGGCGAAGAGCGCCTTCTCACCGGACCGGAGCCCGGCATCACCCGCGATGCCATTGCGATCGAATGGAGCTGCCGCGGCCGGCGCCTGAAACTCATCGATACCGCCGGCCTGCGCCGCCGCTCGCACGTTACGGAGGCGATCGAGAAGCTGTCGACCGCGGATACCCTGCGGGCGATTCGTTTCGCGCAGGTCGTCGTCCTCGTGCTCGATGCCAACGATATGCTGGAGAAGCAGGATCTGGCGATCGCCCGGCTCGTGATCGACGAAGGCCGCGCCCTCGTCATCGCGGCCAACAAATGGGACTCGGTCAGGGACAAAAAGGCCGCCCTCGCGAAGCTGAAGGACCGGCTGGAAACGTCGCTGCCGCAGCTGCGCGGCGTCGCCGTCGTCGCATTGTCCGCGCGCACCGGCCAGAATCTCGACCGCCTGCTGAATGCGGTCCTTTCGGCTTACGAGACCTGGAACCGGCGCGTGTCGACACCGGACCTCAATCGCTGGCTCGCGGCCGCGGTCGAGGCGCATCCGCCACCGCTGGTCCAGGGCCGACGCATCAAGCTCCGCTACATGGCGCAAATCAAGACGCGGCCGCCCACGTTCGCGCTCTTCGGCAACCAGCTCGCCGACATGCCGGACGCTTACGCCCGCTACATCGTCAATGGCCTGCGCGAGCGCTTCGATCTGCCGGGGGTCCCGATGCGCCTGCATCTGCGCAAAGGGAAGAACCCGTATTCCGGTTCGACCGAGCGTTGATTCGCATCATTCGGCCGCGCTGAGCAGCTCGCTGATCTTGCCGGCGAGTTCATGTTTGCGGTAGGGCTTGCCGAGAAACTGCTTCGCGACCAGTTGCGCCTTGCTCTGAATGGACGCTTCCGAGAAGCCCGACGTATACAGAACCGGAAGGTCGGGGTGGGTCTCCTTGACCGCCTCGCCGAGCTCCCATCCGGTCATGCCGCCAGGCATCACGATGTCGGTGAAGATCAAGGCGATCTGCGGGTTGCTCTTCAGAAGCGCGAGTGCCTCGCGAGAGTCGGCGGCCTCCAGGGTCCGATAGCCGAGGTCAGCAAGCTGCGCCACGGCGGTCCGCCGTACCTCCGCATTGTCCTCGACGACGAGGATGAGCTGACCGGCGGCGGCACGAACCGGCGGGGCGGCGGCCCCGGGCACGGTTGCCGGCGCCGCCGTCTGCGCCCGCGGAAGGTACAGCCGGACGACCGTACCGTGGCCGACCTCGCTGTAGATCTTCATGTGGCCGCCTGATTGCTTGACGAATCCGTAGACCATGCTCAGGCCGAGACCGCTGCCCTTGCCGGGTTCCTTCGTCGTGAAGAACGGCTCGATCACGCGACCCAGGTTCTCCGGCGCTATGCCGGCGCCCGTATCAGTCACGGCGAGCATCACGTATTCCCCGGGCGTCACGTCCGGATTGTCGGCGACGTAGCCGGCATCGAGCACGGCGTTGGCGGTCTCGATCGTCAGCTTGCCCCCTGCCGGCATGGCATCGCGCGCGTTGATCGCGAGGTTGACCAGAGCCGATTCGAGTTGCGTGGCATCGGATTCGGTGGGCCACAGATCAGTGCCGCCGATCGCTTCGACCTCGATCTTCTCTCCGAGCGTGCGACGAAGCAGGGCAGACATGACGGAGACGAGTTCGTTGAGGTCGATGGCCGCCGACTGGAGTGACTGCTTGCGCGCGAACGCCAGGAGCTTGCGCGTCAGTTCCGCGCCGCGCAGGCTGGCGGAAAGCGCCTGCTGCGCCAGTTCGCGCGCCGCGGCGTCGACGGCAAGCGCGGACTCGAGGCGATCCAGGTTGCCGATCACGACCGTCAGCAGATTGTTGAAGTCGTGCGCCAGGCCGCCCGTCAGCTGGCCGATCGCCTCCATCTTCTGCGACTGCCGCAGCTGCGCCTCCATCTCCCGCCGCTGCGTAATGTCGCGGGCGACGGCCAGGACCGCGGCCCGGCCGTCGTGCAGGAAGGGAACGGCCTGGATTTCGGCGATCAGCGCCTTGCCGTCCAGGCGCTGCAGCTGCATCTCCGTCAGCGGCACGGGACGCCGGTCGTGGACAAGGATATGGCTCCGCTGCGCCGCACGCTCGCGGTCGGCCGGGCCGATCAGATTCATGACGGGCTCGTCAACCAACCGCTCGGGTTTCTCGCACCCGAACAGCCGCGCGGCGGCGCCGTTGGCGAACACGACCCGGCCGTCGCAATGGATCCAGATGGCCTCGCGGATCACCTCGACGACCTGGCGGTAGCGGAGCTCGCTCGCCCGCAGCAGTTCTTCGGCTTGCGCCCGCTCCCGGATCTCCGTGCGCAGGCGTTCGTTCGCCGCTTCGAGTTCGGCGGCGCGCTCGCGGACGCGTTGCTCGAGCTCATCGTTCAACCGGAGAACCGCGGCCTCGGCCTCGCGTCGCTCGGCGATCTGCTGGCTGAGGTCGCGATTCGCTTGCGCGAGCTGTGCCGGGCTCGGGAGGGCGAGCGCCTGCGGCATCAGCGGCCAGATCATCACCGCAGTGGCAATCGACACGGCCGCAGTGGCCGCCTTGACGAGGCCGTCGACACCGTAGTCGGGGTGCCACAGCGTCCAGATGCCCATGATGTGTGTCGTGCCGCAGCCCAGGATGAAGATGCCGAACATGTAGAAGACCCAACGGAACATCAGGTCGCGGCGGTGCGACGCGAAGTAGAGCAAGACGAAGGGGATGGAATAGTAAGCCAGCGCGATCACCGCATCGGATATCAGGCTCAGCCAGAAGACCGACGGCTTCCACATCAGGCAATAGCCGTGCGGCATGAATCCTTCCGTATCAAAGAAGCCGAGCCATGTGCTCATGCGCGCCTCCGTTCGACTGCGCGAGTGCTTAACGGCCCCAGCTCGCGGCGCCGAGTTGCCGAGAAAGGGGCCGACAACATTGGATGGAAAATGCGGCAATTCCGCTCGGCCGCCGGTCGCTCACCGATCCGGAACGGATGCCGCTTCAGGGACGGGTCCAAAACACCGGAGGACGTACCGACCACAGGGCCAGCTTACGCAATTGCCCGGCGCATGGCTACCCGTGCGTTCCGCCATCGTCGACCATGCCGCTCGCCGGCGAGGACGGAACGGGAGCACCTACGCCCGGTCGGGGCGACGTGCCGCCTAGTTCGATCATTCCGCCGTGGGTAACGCACCCGAATTCCGCAAGCGCCACGAACGCATCGGTCACCGCCTCCGGCGCCGGCACGGACTCCGGCCTTTCGCCCGGATAGGCGCGTGCGCGCAAGGCGGTGCGCAGCGGGCCGGGATCGATCAGGTTCACGCGAATCGGGGTCCTCGCCACCTCGTCGGCGTAGACCCGGACCAACGCCTCGAGCCCCGCTTTGCTCGCCGCATAGGCACCCCAGAAAGCCTTCGGCGCCCGCGCCACGTCGGCCGTAACGAAGATGGCGCGGCCGGAATCGGAGGCGCGCAGCAGCGGGTCGAGGCTGCGGAGCAGCCGCCAGTTCGCCGTCAGATTGACGTTCATCACTTCGGCCCACTCGGCCGGCCTTATGTGTCCGACCGGGCTCAGCGTGCCGAGCATACCGGCATTGCCGACGAGCACGTCGAGGCGGCCGAAGCGTTCGTAGAGCGACTGACCAAGGCGATCGATGGCGTCGAAGTCGGTCAGGTCGAAAGGCACGAGCGTTGCTGCGCCGCCGCCGGCGCGCACGACATCGTCCACCTCCTCGAGACCGCCGACGGTGCGGGCGACCAGCACGGTGCGCGCACCCTCCGCCGCGAAGCGCTTGGCCACGGCGGCACCCAGGCCGCGCGAGGCGCCCGTGATGAGCGCGAGACGGCCGGCGAGCCTGCCGGTCTGTTCGGTCATCGCCGCGCGTAGCTACGCCGTCTCGGCAAGGAGCGAGAGCTGCGCCGGCACGGTGCCGCCGGCCTGATCGGTGAGCGACGTCGGGTAGTCGCCGGTGAAGCAGGCATCGCAATATTGCGGGCGTGCGGGGTTGCGGCCGGGTTCGCCCATGGCACGGTAGAGGCCGTCGATCGAAATGAAGGCGAGGCTGTCGACCTCGATGAAGCGCGCCATGTCGGCGACATCGAGTTTGGCGGCAAGCAGCTCGTGTCGGGCTGGCGTGTCGATGCCATAGAAACACGAATGGGCGGTCGGCGGGCTCGAGATGCGCATATGCACCTCGCGGGCGCCGGCGGCGCGCATCATTTCGACGATCTTCTTGGAGGTGGTGCCACGCACGATCGAGTCGTCGACGAGCACGACGCGCTTGCCCTTGGTATGGGCGCGATTGGCGTTGTGCTTGAGACGGACGCCGAGATGGCGGATCTGGTCGGTGGGTTCGATGAAGGTGCGGCCGACATAGTGGTTTCGGATGATGCCGAGCTCGAAGGGAATCCCGGCCGCATTGGCATAGCCGATGGCGGCGGGCACGCCGGAGTCGGGGACCGGGATCACGACGTCGGCCTCGACCGGCGCCTCGCGCGCCAGCTCGGCGCCGATCCGCTTCCGCGCCTCGTAGACGCTCGTCCCTTCGACGATGCTGTCGGGCCGCGCGAAATAGATGTGCTCGAAAATGCAGAAGCGCCGGGAGGCCGGCGGGAACGGCCGCAGCGAATGGACGCCGGCGCTGTCCAGCACGACCAACTCGCCGGCCTCGATGTCGCGCACGAACTCCGCGCCGATGATGTCGAAGGCGCAGGTCTCCGAGGCCAGGATGTAGCTCGTCCCCAGGCGCCCGAGCGAAAGCGGCCGCACGCCCAGGGGATCGCGGACCCCTATGACCATGTCGTCAGCCAGCGCGACGAGCGAATAGGCGCCCTCGACCTGGCGCAGCGCGTCGATCAGTCGGTCCACCGCGTTGCCGCGCGGGCAGGTTGCCATCAGATGCGTGATCACCTCCGTGTCGGTCGTCGACTGGAACAGCGATCCGCGCCGCACGAGGTCGCGCCGCAGCGCATAGGCGTTGGTGAGATTGCCGTTGTGCCCGATGGCGAAGCCGCCGAACTCAAGGTCCGCGAACAAGGGTTGCACGTTGCGGAGGATGGTTTCCCCCGTGGTCGCGTATCGCGTATGGCCGATGGCCGCGTGGCCCTTGAGCCGGTTCACGACCGACTCCGCCGAGAAGTGGTCGGCGACGAGGCCAAGCTCGCGATGGGCGTTGAAATGCTGGCCGTCGAAGGCGACGATCCCGGCTGCTTCCTGGCCGCGATGCTGCAGCGCGTGCAACCCGAGCACCGTGTGTGCGGCCGCCTCGGCGTGGCCGAAAATACCGAAAACGCCGCACTCCTCGCGCAAATGGTCGTCGTCGAAGGGGTTGCTGCCGCGCCATTGCGGCCCGTCGGGCCGACCGTCTGTTCGCCGTTCGGCGGATTGGCGAGGCGTCATTGCGCTCCTTGCGTCTGGATCAGGCGGTTCAGGTCCTTGCGTTCGGCGTCCTTATAGCCGGAGTCCTTGGCAGGTCCAGCAGAATCGGTGGTGCCGCCCGCCGCCGCGGGCGTCGGCTGCTGCGCGTTGGGAATGACGCCGGTGGCTTGGCCGACGGCGATCGCTTGATTCGCCTGCTGCTTGGCGGTGTTCGCGACACCTTCACTCTTCTCGACGACCGATTTCGGGATCAAGGGTGTGACGAGGTTCTGGAGCAGCTCCGCCCCCGAGGAGACCAGCGGCAGGCTGCGGGCTTCGGCAATCCAGACCGGCGGCGAGTCCGGGGCAAAGAACCACCGCACGAGCAGAAAGAGGGCGCAGACCACCAGAGCGCCGCGCGCGACGCCGAACAGCAGGCCGAGGGAGCGGTCGAGGGCGCGGAAACTGCTCGTCTGCACATTGCGCGACAGCAGGTGACTGATGATCGAGGCGATGACAAGGGCGACGAGAAAGATCGACACCGCCGTCGCCGCGTCGGCCACGGGGGCGATCCCGATGTAGCGCCCCACGACCGGCCGCAGGAACGGGAAGCCGAAGATGGCGGCGAGGACGGCGACGACCCAGGCGACCACCGACAGCACTTCGCGAACGAATCCGCGCACGAAGGCGAACAACGCCGAGACGATGATGATGGCGAGGGCTACGAGGTCAGCGGTCAATGGCAGGGCATCCCGATCGATTGAAGGGTCTTGCGAGTCACGGCGCCGACGACGTCACGAGCGGGCCCGAAGCGTCGATTCATCGACGCCGAGGAAGTGGACAAGATCGTGCAGGTGCCCGATCTCGTGCAGGAGCGGCGAATCGCTGCCATCCCGGCGTCCCCGCCGCGGTGGCACGAGGGCCGCCGTGAAGCCCAGCTTGGCCGCCTCCTTCAGTCGCTGATCGCGCTGGCTCACCGCCCGTACCTCGCCGCTCAAGCCGATTTCGCCGAAACTTACCAGATTCTCCGGCATGGGAACGCCGGAGAGTGCGGAGACGAGCGCGGCGGCGACCGCGAGGTCCGCCGCCGGTTCCGTGATCCTGAGGCCCCCGGCGACGTTGAGGTAGACGTCGTTGCCGCCGAAGCCAAGGCCGCAACGCGCCTCCAGGACCGCCATGACCATGGCGAGCCGGCTGCCGTCCCAGCCGACGACGGCGCGCCGCGGCGTCGCCAGCGGCGACGGGGAAACCAGCGCCTGGATCTCGACCAGTACCGGCCGCGTGCCCTCGATGCCGGCGAAGACGGCCGAGCCGCTCACGTTCCCGCGTCGCTCGGCAAGGAACAGTTCCGAGGGATTGGCCACCTCGACGAGGCCGCCGTCGGTCATCTCGAAGACGCCGATCTCGTCCGTCGGCCCGAACCGGTTCTTGACCGCCCGCAGGATGCGGAACTGGTGGCCGCGCTCGCCCTCGAAGTAGAGAACGGTATCGACCATGTGCTCGAGGACGCGTGGCCCGGCGATCAGACCCTCCTTGGTGACATGGCCGACCAGCAGCAGCGCGAAGCCGCGCCGCTTGGCGACGCGAATCAGCTCGGACGCGCTGGCGCGCACCTGCGCCACGGTGCCGGGGGCGGAATCGAGACTGTCGACATACATCGTCTGGATCGAATCGATGACGGCGATATCCGGCCCGTCGGCGCGGTCCAGGCTCGCGATGATGTCGCGCACGTTCGTCGCCGCGGCCAGATGCACGGCCGGCGTGGCGAGGCCGAGGCGCCGCGCGCGCAGGCGCACCTGCGCCACCGCCTCTTCGCCTGAAACATAGGCGGTATGGCCCACGGCCAGGCCGGCGTTGGGCGAGCCGATCGCGGCGGCCACCTGCAGCAACAGGGTCGACTTGCCGATCCCGGGGTCGCCGCCGATCAGCAGGGCCGAGCCGCGCACGAGGCCGCCGCCGGTGACGCGATCGAACTCGGCGATGCCGGTCACCCGGCGCTCGGATTCCTCGGCGGTCTGGGCCGTGAGGTCGACGAACTCCAGCTTACGGCCGCCCTTGCCGGAGAGCCCCTTGGGGGCCGATTCGCGCGGCGCCTCCTCGGTGATCGTGTTCCACTCGCCGCAGGCCTCGCAGCGTCCGCTCCAGCGCGGGAAGCTGGTGCCGCAGGACTGGCAGACGTAGCTGGATGCCGGCTTGGCCACGATCCTCACAGCGGCCGGATCGGCATCTTGATCGGCCCTTCGGCGCGACCATGGATGAACTGGTCGACATAGTCGTTGGCCGAGTGGTCGATGTCCCGGACGGCGCCGGACCAGATGATGCGCCCGTCGAAGATCATGGCGATGCGGTCGCCGATCTTGCGGGCGCTCGCCATGTCGTGGGTGATGGAGAGCGCGGTGGCGCCCAGGTCATTCACGCATTTGCGGACCAGCTGATTGATGACGTCCGCCATGATCGGGTCGAGTCCCGTCGTCGGCTCGTCGAAGAAGATGATCTCCGGCTCGGTGGCGATGGCGCGGGCAAGAGCAACCCGTTTCTGCATGCCGCCGGAAAGCTCGGCTGGCCACAGCGCGCCCACCTCCGGGCCGAGGCCCACCGCTCCGAGCTTCCGCAGCGCGATATCC
Organism: Pseudomonadota bacterium; assembly: GCA_046724215.1. Lineage (GTDB taxonomy): Bacteria > Pseudomonadota > Alphaproteobacteria > Dongiales > Dongiaceae > JBKOWC01. The sequence continues at coordinate 12,360 of JBKOWC010000091.1, forward strand.
CTGGCCTCGGCGTGGTCCATGCCCCGCCCCTGGATCAGGCCGAAGGCAACGTTCTCCCACACCGGCAGGGAGTCGAAGAGGGCCGAGCCCTGGAACAGCATGCCGAACTTCCGCAGGACACGTTCGCGCTCGGCGCCGCGCCGACCGACGACCTCCTCGCCGTCGACCTTGATGCTGCCGCCGTCGGGATGGATCAGCCCGAGCACGCATTTGAGCGTCACCGACTTGCCGCTGCCGGAACCGCCGATGACGACCAGCGACTCGCCGGTGGCGACGTCGAGGTCGAGGCCGTTCAGCACCTTCTTCGGCCCGAACGCCTTGGTGAGGCCGCGGATCTCGATCTTCGGGATGCGGCCGTTCATCGCGAAAAGAACAGCTCGGTCAGCACGTAGTCGAAGATGAGGATGAGAATCGAGGCAGAGACGACGGCGTTGGTCGTCGCCGCGCCGACGCCCTGGGCGCCGCCGCGCGAGTTGTAGCCGTGATAGCACCCCATCAAGGTGACGAGGAAGCCGAACACCGCCGCCTTGGCCAGGCCCGACACCACATCCAGCGTCTGCACGAAGTCCATGGTGTTGCGGATGTAGGTGGCAGGGTTGAAGCCCAGCTTGTAGATGCTGACCAAGTACCCGCCGAATACGCCGATGCTGTCACCGACCACGACGAGCAGCGGCAGCATGGCAATTCCGGCGACCAGGCGCGGCGCGACGAGATAGCTGAGCGGGTTCGTCGAGAGCGTCGTGAGGGCGTCGATCTGCTCGGTGACCCGCATGGTACCGATTTCCGCTGCCATGGCGGCGCCGATACGGCCGGCGACCATCAGTCCGGCGAGCACGGGCCCCAGCTCGCGCGTAATCGAGATCACCACCACGTTGGGAATCGCGGCTTCGGCGCTGAAGCGCGCGAAGCCAGTGGAACTCTGCAGGGCGAGCACCATGCCGGTGAAGATGGCGGTCATGCCGACGACCGGCAGCGAATAGTAGCCGATGTCGATCATCTGGCGGCCGAGCAGGCGCCAGTAGTAGGGCGGCTTGAGGCAATGCAGCAGCGCCGTGAGCGTGAACAGGGTCAGACGACCGATGGTCGCCAGGCCGGAAAGAAAGGCGCGGCCGATCGGTTGCAGAACGGCAGTGATCATCGCGGCTCGGGACGATGGCCGTCGAGATACCGTCTCGCGTAGCGCCGGCCGAGGCTGGTCAGGATCTCATAGCCGATGGTGCCGGCTTCGGCTGCGACGCTATCGACCGGGTTGTGCGGCCCGATCAAGTCGACCAAGGTTCCCGGCCGCGCCGCGCCTTCAGGCAGCCCGCTGATATCGAGGACGGTGAGATCCATGGAGACGCGGCCGACAATCGGGAGGCGCCGCCCATCGAGATAGGCGCCGCCGCGGTTCGAGAGGGAGCGCATGAAACCGTCCGCGTAGCCGACACCGATCGTCGCCAGCCGCGCCGGCCGGTCGAAACGATGCGTCGCACCATAGCCAACGGTGCCACCAGCGTCAACGCGCCGGACCTGCAGGATTTTCGCTTGCAGTCGAACCACTTGCCGCATCGGGTTCGGTTGCCGGGCGAGCGGCTCGATACCGTAGAGCGCGGCGCCCGGACGCACCAGGTCGAAGGCGTACTTCGCCCCGAGGAAGGCACCCGACGATGCCGCGAGACTCCGGGTGATTCCCTTTGGCAGCGGCAGCGTGTCGAGGGTGGCGCAGAAACGGGCGAGCTGTTCCGCGTTCATGGGGTGGGCGGGGTCGTCGGCGCAGGCGAGATGGCTCATCACGAGGGTCAGCGTGATCCCCTCGAGACGCTGCCGTTCGGCCGCCAGCCTTGCTGCCTCGTCCGCCGGCATGCCGAGGCGGGACAAGCCCGTATCAAGATGCAGCCCGGCCTCCATACCACGGGCTCCGCGCCAGCGTTCGAGCTCTTCCAGACTTGTCAGGACCGGTTGCAGGCGATCCGCGATGAACGCTGCCGCATTGGACCCGTGCAGGCCATCGAGGACGTAGATCCGGGACAGTGGCAAGAGCGCCCGCAGGGCGCGGCCCTCATCGAGCGTGGCGACGAAGAACGTGCGACAGCCGGCTCGATGCAACGCCGGCGCAACCTTGGCGGCGCCGAGGCCGTAGGCGTCGGCCTTCACGACTCCCGCGCATTCCGCCGGCGCCGCATTGGCGGCAAGCATCCGGTAGTTCTCGACAATGGCAGCGAGGTCGACGGTGAGAAGCGCGGGCGCGTCGCTGCCCGCCGTTGCTTCAGCGTCCGCCATCGGGCAGATGATCGTCGCGCGCGAGGTTGTCGAACTTGGTCACCTCGCCTTCGAAGTAGAGCGGCACGCTGCCGACCGGACCGTGGCGCTGCTTGGCGATGATGACTTCGGCGACGTTGTGGATCTTCTCGCCATGCTCCTGCCAGCGCTCGACACGTTCGTTGAACTTCTCGATCGGCTCGTCCGGCCGCTGTTTGGGCTCCGCGCGCTCGTGATAATACTGTTCGCGGTAGATGAACATGACGACGTCGGCGTCCTGTTCGATCGAGCCGGATTCGCGCAGGTCCGCGAGCTGTGGTCGCTTGTCTTCTCGCTGCTCGACTGCGCGGGAGAGCTGCGAGAGCGCCAGGATCGGCACGTCAAGTTCCTTGGCGACGCCCTTCAGGCTGCGGGTGATCTCCGATAGCTCCTGCACGCGGTTTTCGGGGCGGCTTCCGCCGACCGAGCGGATGAGCTGCAGATAGTCGATCACGATGAGCCCCAACCCGTGCTGGCGCTTCAATCGCCGCGCCCGCGTCCGCAGCGCCGGCACCGTCAGCCCAGGCGTGTCGTCGATGAAGAAGGGCAGGCGAGAGAGTGCCTGTGCTGCCGCCACGAATTTCGGGAAATCGTCCTCGCGGACGTCGCCGCGGCGGATGCGATCGGACGAGATCGCCGTCTGCTCGGACAGGATGCGCGTCGCCAACTGCTCGGCCGACATCTCCAGCGAGAAGAAGGCGACCTTGGCGCCCTCCAATACCTTGACCGTGCCGACCTCGTCCCTCTCTTCGCGATATGCCTTGCAGGCATTGAAGGCGATGTTTGTTGCCAGCGCCGTCTTGCCCATCGACGGCCGGCCGGCGAGGATCACGAGATCCGAATTGTGCAGGCCGCCCAGCTTGCGATCGAGATCGCTGAGGCCGGTCGTGACGCCGGTGACGTGGCTGTCTCGCTTGAACGCCTTCTCGGCGATCTCGATGGCGCTGACGAGTGCGTCGTTCAGCGGCCGCAACGCCCCTTCGATCTGCCCGGTCTCTGCCAGCCGGTAGAGCTGCTGCTCCGCCGTCTCGATCTGCTCCAAGGCAGAGATATCAAGATCGAAGGTGAAGGCGCCGTTGACGACTTCCTCGCCGAGGTTGATCAGCTCGCGGCGGAGATAGAGGTCATGGACCGCGTGGCCATAGTCCTCGGCGTTAATGATCGTTACGACCGCGTTCTCGAGTCGCGCGAGATACTTGGCGCCCCCGGCCTCGACGAGCCCCGGATCCTGGTCGAACAGATTGCGGAGGGTGAGGAAGTTCGCGATCTGACCGCGCTGGATCAGCGTTCCCGCCGCCTCGTAGATGCGGCCGTGCAGGGGATCGGCGAAATGCTCCGGCCGCAGGAACTCGTTGACCCGATCATAGACGCGGTTGTTGGCGAGGACGGCGCCGAGAAGCGCCTGTTCGGCCTCGTAGTTGTGCGGCGGCAGGCGCGTCGGCGCCGTCTCGGCGCCGCGCAGCGGCATCACGTTGCTGGGTCCGAAGAGGCTGCGTTCCATCGCCATCGTCTTGCCGATCCCGAATTATATCCGATTCGCGTCCAGCCAAGCGCCGCCGAGCGCAAGATTGCGGCGCTCTCGTCCGTTCCGGGATCGACTCTCGGATATTCCCCACAAGCACCGCGCCGATGCCTCCCACCGAGCGCGGAAGGGGCACACTAACAGACACGCCGCGCCCGACTAGGCGAAACTGCATGTGACAGGTGTGGATATCGGGGACGATTGCGGCGCGCGTTAACGAACGGTCAGCATGTTGTGGTCCTCGGCAGCGACACCGACAAGGATGCTGTTGCCATCGCCATCGACGCGGAGGACGCCGAACTTGGCCTTGGCGTACAGGTCCGCGCGTCCCTCCTGGAAGTAGAAGGCATCGGCGCCGTAGCTGACCTCCTGTTCATAGAGGCGTCGCTTGTAGCGCACGCGCAGTTCGCCGGCGGCCACCGGCGCACCGTCGTCGAGGCGCGCGAACGCGGCCACGCCGTCGGCATCGAGCCTGACGACGACGGTGCCCCGGCGCGGCAACGATGCCGCCTGCGCATCGGGCGGCAGCGCCGAGCGGGCGTAACGCAGGGTCATGTAGTCGCCCTGCAGCAGCGAACGCGGATCGACGGGCCGGATGGGCAGCAGAACCTGCGCGCCGTGGTCGACGATCCGCTGCTTGCGGACGATGTCGTAGTTGGCGGCGCCGAGCGTCACGGCGAGGCCGAGAAGGAGCAGCGATGCTCGCATGCCTCTCATGACCGCACGCGGCCGCGCGGTCGCAGGGTCGCATAGCTCGCCAGCAGCGCGACGCCGACGGCGACCAGGATCCAGGACTTGGTCAGCAGGGAGAGTTCGAGATCGTAGTAGAAGCGCGGCACGAAGTATGCCTCGACCACGGCACCGACGATCGCGAGCGGCCAATGGCCGAGCGTGAACGCCAGCATCAGGATCGCCAGCCCCGCTGATCCGCCCGGCGGCAGCAGGAGGCAGACTACGGTGGCCGCCACGGCGACGAGGAGACGGCGGAGATGGTCTGGTGGCGTCGTGGGCCCGCGGGTGCGCAGCCACGTGAGCGCCAGGACCACCGCCAGCGCGATCGCGCGCGCGGGCCAGTTGTCGAAGCCCAGGCTGGGGGCGTACAGGCTGTCCGTCACCACCGCATGGAAAGGCATGGCGAGGAGGAGCGCCGTCGCGGTCGGCCGCATGTCCACGCGCGGCGGTCGCAGGTAGAGAGCCACGCCGGTGGGCAGCGCCAGGGCGACGATATCGATGCGGCCGGCGGTCGTGGCGTCGTCGATCGCGGCGATGGCGAGTCCAACGGCGAGGGCCGCCAGCAGGAACTGTTGCTGCGCGTTGCGTCCGCGCCAGATGTCGATGGCCGTCATCGCCGCGGCGGCTGCGGCGGCGTCCCAAGCGCTGTCGGCCTCCACCCACAGACTGACGGCGACGATCGCTGCGCCGGCGGCGACGAGGGCGATCGCGAACTGCTGCGCAAAGACGCTGGCCTTTCCCTTTGCCTCGATGAAGAGGCCGCAGAGGAACATGCCGGCGCCGATGGCAGCGGACGCGAGATTGGGCTTCTCGACGTCAAAGGCGACGTTCAGGAGGACAGCGACGAAGACGACCATGATCAACGCCGTGATCCAGGCGCCGAGGCCGAGGAGCAGCAGCACGTACCAGGGTTCCACCGCGTCTGCCGCGCCGCGTTCGGATTCCAGCACCCGGCGGACGGCGGCCTCGTCGAGACCGACCTGCGCGCAGAGGGTCGCGATGTCCGTCATGACGGCACGGGCTCCGGGTTGCGGCGGAGCGTCTGCAGGAGCTTGGCCGCCAGCCCCAGGGCGACGACCGACCACAGGACGAGCAGGCCGACGCTCGTGACGAGCAAGGTTTCGTTGCGGCCGAACCCTATGGCCTCATCGATCACCCGGTATCCGATGGCGATGACGAAGAGCAGGGCAAAGCCGACGACCGTCGTCGTCGCTGCAAAGTCCGGCAGCCATCGGCGGTAGGCGACGGCGCCGAGCGCGAGGGCCATGGGGAAGACGACAGCAGCCCAGATTCCGCCTTGCGAATACTCCCATGACAGGAGATAGGCCACGGCCGGCCAGAACAGGAGGCCGAGCGTCGCCATGAGAAGGCCGATGCGCGTCCAGGCGGCGGTCGGCCACGTTGCGCCCCTGCGGACCGTCGCCTCGCGCAGCACGAGGAAGACGGCGGCGAGCGCACCGAGACCGAGGTCGAGCGCCACGCGCGCGAGGCGGCCATCGGGGATCAGCGCCTGCTCGCCATAGAGCGAGAGCGCGAGATAGAGCACGACCAGCCAGACCGCCCATTGCGCGGCGCTGCGCGACGCCAGGGTCCAGGGCAGGATCATCACGGCCCAGGCCATGAACAACGAATAGGCGTCGGCATCCGTGTTGTAGACCTGACCGATGACCGCGAGCAGCACGCCGACGAGGATCGAGGCGGCGATCAGCAGCGCCTGTCCGACTGCGCGATCGATGCCGGAAAACCAGGCGCCGGCCAGGGCGATGACGAGACCGGACTCCACGATCGCGAACTTGGCGACGGCCGACAGGTCCGCCCAGTTCCAGGCGAAGAAGGTGACGATGCCTGCCAGTACGTGACCGGCGCCGATCGCCAGCAGCGCGCGGGCGGCCCAATGCGCCCACGCCGCGTCGTCGCGGACGGCCGCGACCGCCGTGAGGTAGCGCGCGCCCGGGACGAAGCCGCGGGCGTGGAGCTTGTTCACATCTCTGAGCGTCGGCATGGCTGCCCGCCATTACCCGTCAATCGAATGTGAACAGCAACGTTTATCGGCAGGTTGACGCTATCAGATGGCCGAGACCACGCGGCCGGCATTGTCGCGTTCGTAGTCGGCGATGTAGTCGCGAGTGAGCGGCACGGCTTCCTGCCGGCGCGACAGCTGCATCTGGAACACTACCTGGCCGAGATAGCGGAACGACAGTTCGCAGCCGGCGAGGTAGAACTCCCACATACGGCAGAAGCGCTCGTCATAGAGGCCGCGGATCTTGTCGCGGTTTGCCGCGAAGCGGCGGCGCCACTCGCGGAGGGTCTTGGCGTAGTGGAGCCGCAGGATCTCGACGTCAGTCACCCAGAGGCCCACCTTTTCGACAGCGGCGACGACCTCGGAGAGCGCCGGCGTGTAGCCGCCGGGGAAGATGTACTTGCGGAGCCAGGGGTTGGTGCCGCCGGGCGGCGTCATACGGCCGATCGCATGCAGCAGCATCACGCCGTCATCGGTCAGGAGGTCGCGCACCTTGGCGAAGAACTCGCGGTAGTGGACGGCGCCGACATGCTCGAACATGCCGACGGAGACGATGCGGTCGTACTTGCCGGTCTCCGCCCGATAGTCGCGCAGATGGAAGTGCACCTTGTCGCCGAGGCCGGCGGCGCGGGCGCGCTCAGCGGCGGCCTTCTGCTGTTCGACCGAGAGCGTGACGCCGGTGACGTCGACGCCGGCGAGGCGTGCGAGGTAGAGGCCGAGGCCGCCCCAGCCGCTGCCGATGTCCAGCAGCTTCTGCCCGGGCTTCAAGAGGAGCTTGGCCGCCAGGTGCAGCTTCTTGTTGTCCTGCGCCACTTCGAGGCTGTCATTGTCGGTCGTGAAGTAGGCGCAGGAATATTGGCGGTCATTGTCGAGGAAGAGGTCGTAGAGCGTATCCGACAGGTCGTAGTGGTGCGCCACGTTGCGCCGTGCCCGGTGGACCGGGTTGTAGGTGTGGATCTTGCGCATGATGCGCGCGAGATATTCCTGGGCGCGGTGCAGCGGGAAGCTGTCGAACGTCGCAATGTTCAGACAGGCGAGCTCGATGGCGTCGTAGATGGTGCCGCCCTCGACCGTGAGCGTGCCGTCCATATAGGCCTCGCCGGCCGCGAGATAGGGCCGCAGCAGCAGACGGTGATGCAGCGCCTTGTCGTGCAGGCGGATGGTCACCTGCGGGCCGGGCGCGCCGGCGAATCGATGCGTGACCCCGGCGGCGTCGATGACCGTCAGGACGCCGATCCTGATGAGATAGCGGAAAAAATGCGACGCCAGCATGCCAAGCCCGACCCGGTCCCTGTGGTCAGAGTAACAAAACTGTCGCTCCTGTCCATCTAGGCGGGCGGGCCGGCCACCTCAACCCCCGGAGCGGGTCCGGGGGATGGGTATTAGATCATAGCAGCTATTCCTGGGCCTCGGTCTTGGGCTTGCGCTCGGCCTTGGGCTTCTTCTCCTTGGGTGCCTTCTCGGCCTTCTCTGCCTTCTCAGCCTTGGCCTTCTTCGCAGGCTTGGACTCGGGTTCGGCCGGAGCGGGCTGCGCCTCGGCTTCGGCCGGCTGTTCCTCGGCCGGGGCCTCGACCTCGGCCAGCATATCGTCGAGCGTCGGGCCTTCCTCGAGCGCCGGCACGAAGCCGCCGGCATTCTTCTGCGCCTCGGCCTCTTCCGCGGACTTGGCGACGTTGGCGGTGATGGAGACCACGACCTCCGGATGCAGGGCGACGCGCACGGGGTGCAGGCCCAGCATCTTGATCGGCCGGTCCATGAGGACCTGGTTGCGGTCGATGGTGATGCCGGCCTTGGTCACGGCCTCGGAAATGTCACGGGCGCTCACCGAGCCGTAGAGGTGCCCGGTCTCGCCGGCCTGACGGATGACGACGACGGTGATGCCGTCGACCTTGCCGGAGATGCCTTCGGCCTCCTGGCGGCGGGCGAGGTTGTTGGCCTCGAGCTGGGCGCGCTGCTTCTCGAAGCGGGCCTTGTTGGCGTCGGTCGCGCGCAGCGCCTTCTTCTGCGGCAAGAGGTAGTTGCGGGCGAAGCCGGCCCTGACGCGCACCACCTCGCCCATCTGGCCGAGCTTCTCGATGCGCTGGAGCAGGATGACGTCCATGGCGAAACTCCTACTTCAACGCGTAGGGGAGGAGGCCGAGGAAGCGGGCGCGCTTGATGGCCTGGGCCAGCTCGCGCTGCTTCTTGGTGGAGACGGCGGTGATGCGCGACGGCACCATCTTGCCGCGCTCGGAGATGTAGCGCTGCAGCAGGCGCGTGTCCTTGAAGTCGATCTTGGGCGCGTTCTTGCCGGAGAAGGGGCAGGTCTTGCGGCGGCGGAAGAAGGGCCGCCGGCCGGGCGTGCGGCCGCCGCCGCCGGAACGCTCGCCGCGCTCGCCCCGCTCGCCGGGGCCGGAATTACCCATCGCCATCACGCACCTCCTTCGCGGGTCTCGCCGGCCGGAGCGGGCGGGGCACCGCCGTTGGCGCCGGCGGCGGGGGCGCCGAAGTCGCGGCGCGGCCGATCCT